>NZ_JAQFJH010000001.1:300000-528925 GCF_030440025.1 Streptococcus sp. SO2 | reverse complement strand
AGCCTAAAATAGCTGCTATAGAAGAAACCAGTAAACCAAATGCAATCCACCAGCTGTAAGCAACAAGATTAGCTACTGGGTTTGTAAATAGGAAAAGTCCTAAAAGGACAAAAACAACTCCTGCAAGAAATAGCAGTAAACGATTAGAAAATTTCATTTCAATACCCCCTACATAGTATAGTATAGTTTGATAATAAGACTATTGTACTTATTTTTATAGAAAATGTCAATAAAATAAATAAACAATTTGGAAGTTTCAGTCTGATTTATGAAAAGAAAATCAGTTTTTATTATTTTGAAAATAAAAAGAGAAGATAAAATTTGTCTTCTCTACATGAAAATATTGTATGGAATCAAAGCAAAAGTAACTGGCTTTACACTATTTGTAAAGATGTAATTTGATTCAAAAAGAAAAGATAGATTTAAAATGTGGGACAAATGATGGGGTAAATCAGTTATAGACAAGCAAAAAAAGCCTTGAAATTAAGGCTTTTTCCTGTTGTATTTAGTGCCCCCTACAGGGATCGAACCTGTGACCCACGGATTAAGAGTCCGCTGCTCTGCCAGCTGAGCTAAGGAGGCAAAGAAAAAGCTGTATTGGTGCCGAATCTTCACGGTTTGTATTGAACCCGCGCAATTAAGCAGGTGGGCAACTCGCTCTAACTGAAGCTGTTTCCGTGTGAGACGGCTTACATGCTGTTAGAAGACTTTTGTTTCCCTAATAATACAAAAAATAGTCGGTCAACACTTAAGTGTGAAGTCGTACACCACAGCGTTTCTATGTTTATATGATACCACTTTTTTTAAAAAATTCAAGAGGAAAATTTATTTTTTTTGAAAAGGATTTCACAAGTTTCTTAATTTATCAATGGTTTCCTTACGTTGGGCTAAGGCCCGTTCGTACTTGCCAGTTTCCTCTGGTGAAAAGTAGCTATGATTGCGAATCTTTTCTGGCAAGTAGTCTTGTTTGACCCAGTGTCCAGGATAGTTGTGTGGATAGAGATAGTTTTGAGCGTTGCCCAATTCCTTGCTACCACTATAATGTCCATCACGCAGATGTCGTGGAATGGGCAAATGCCCTGATGTTTTGAGGTCAGCAAGAGCCTTGTCCATAGCCACATAGGCTGAGTTGGATTTTGGAGAAAGGGCCAAATCAATCACGACATTGGCAATGAGAATGCGAGCTTCTGGAAAGCCAATCTTTTGAGCAGCATCTAGAGCAGTTACGGTATGAATCTGAGCTTCAGGATTGGCCAAACCGATATCTTCATAAGCAATAACAGTCAAGCGACGAGCGAGACTAGGCAGATCCCCAGCCTCAATCAAGCGGGCCGCGTAGTGGAGACTGGCATCAACATCCGAGCCACGGATGGACTTTTGCAGTGCTGAAAGGACATCGTAGTGACCGTCCCCATCCTTATCCATGGTAATGTAACTCCTCTGCAGGCTGTTTTCCATGATATCAAGAGTGATATGACGGATGCCCTTGTCATTTTCGGGAGTAGAAAGAACAGCCAAGTCAAGTGAGTTGAAGGCAGAGCGAAGATCTCCGTTTGTAGAAGTTGCGATGAAATCCAGCGCATCCTCATCTAGCTCAACTAGGAAGTCAAATCCCCTTTCAGGGTCGCTGATGGCAATTTGCAGGGCTTGTTTAACATCTTGATTGGACAAGGGTTCTAACTCAAAAATCTGAACACGGCTACGAATGGCTGGAGTGACAGAAAAGAAAGGATTTTCAGTCGTCGCCCCAATCATGATGACCAGACCACTTTCTAAGAGGGGAAGGAGAAAGTCTTGCTTGGTTTTATCTAGTCGGTGGATCTCGTCCAGTAGTAGGACCAATCCACCAGAGAATTTAGCCTCTTCAGCGATTTCTTGAAGTCGCTTCTTACTATCGACTGTCGCATTAAAGGTCCGAAAGGCATACTTGGTGGTCCCAGCGATGGCAGAGGCGATACTGGTCTTTCCGATTCCTGGAGGTCCGTAGAGAATCATGGAGGACAGACGATTGGCTTCCACCATGCGACGGATAATTTTTCCAGGTCCGATTAGATGCTCCTGACCGATGACCTGGTCGATGGTTTTGGGGCGCATGCGAAGCGCGAGATTGTCTGGCATAGCAGTCCTTTCTAACATGGATTTTCTGATGTATATGTGGTAAGATGGTAGTATCTATTTTAGCATATTTCCGAGCAATCGGGGCGATTAAAGAGTCGCATAGAAAGAGGACAAAATGGCAACATACGGATTTTTAGATGTTTTAGAGGAAGAATTGGACAAGAACTTTCCCTTTGACTTTGAGATTAGTTGGGACAAGCGCAACCATGCGGTAGAAGTGAGTTTTCTTTTGGAAGCACAAAACGCTGCAGGTGTGGAGATGCTGGATGAGGACGGAGAAGTTTCGTCAGACGATATCCTCTTTGAGGAAGCGGTTCTTTTCTACAATCCTACCAAGTCAACGGTTAATGCAGAAGACTATTTGACGGTCATCCCTTACCTGCCTAAAAAAGGATTTTCTCGTGAATTTTTAGCTTATTTTGCCCTTTTCCTCAAAGATACTGCCGAGGTTGGTCTGGATGCCCTTATGGACTTTTTGGAAGACCCAGAAGCAGAGGAGTTTGTCATGGAATGGAACCAAGAAGTCTTTGAAGAGGGAAAAGTCGGCTTGGAAGAAGGAGAGTTTTATCCTTATCCGAGGTATTAGGAGTCTGATATGGAAAAAGAAATTTCTGATTTTACAGGTTGCAAAATTGCCCTCTTTTGTGGTGATAAGCTCTTAACTATCTTACGTGATGACAAATCAAATATTCCATACCCTAATACCTGGGAATTACCAGGTGGCGGACGAGAAGGTGATGAAAGTCCTTTTGAGTGCGCGGCGCGTGAAGTTTACGAAGAACTAGGAATTCATCTGACTGAGGATTGTCTGCTTTGGACTAAGGTGTACCCAAGTATGCTTTTTGAGGGGAAGGAATCCGTCTTTCTAGTGGGAAAGTTGACTCAGGAACAGTTTGACAAGATTGTCTTTGGTGATGAAGGGCAGGGATATAGACTGATGGGCATTGAGGAATTTCTTAGCTCAGATAAGGTTGTACCCCAGTTGCAGGATAGAGTGAGGGATTATTTGGAGGAAATGAAGTGGTTTATATAATTGGAACAACGACGTTAAATAAGGAAGTTAAACGCAAACTAAAAACTGGACAATATTCTAGAGAAGAAGCTACATTCATCTATATGGAATATTTAAAGTTAAAGAAGCAGAGAGAAAGTGGTACGAAAGTAGCTGGGATTTCTATGGCCCTTATCTGGGGGTTGCTGTATGTTCTGTCTTTACAAGGTGAGAATAATCAAACACTTTCATTTTCAGAATATTTTTTGTTTCTGATACTGTTAGCAGGAATTGTTCTATTTGTTTATTATCTTACGTTTGGTATTTTTAAACAGCAGATTCATAGCGCAATGAAAGAACACTATACAGATGTGATTGAGGAATGTAAGGGACGGTAAAAACTTTTTCAAAATAGTGGAATGCTGGTTGATTAGGAAGAGTCATTTGAAAGGAAATTATTTAAGTAATGAATATTACATATATTGTTGGGAATGGTTTAGATTTGCAATATGGTTTAAAAACAAAATACAAGGATTTCTATGACTTTCAACATAAAGTTTATATGGAAAGGAAAGAGAAAGAAAGATATTCAAATTTAATCTATGAATCGTTATTTACAGATAAAGTAAATGATTATAAAAATTGGTCAGATTTTGAATTATCAATTGGAGAATTAACAAAAAAGAATTCTGGAATTATTCTAAGCAAAGAATCAAAGGATAAATTCATTGATGATTTTACTGATATAATCGATGATTTAATTGCTTATTTAAGGATGGTAGAGGAAACCTTTAATGTTGAAAATTATAAAATTGATTTTGAAAACACTCTAAATCGAATTAAGACTGATTGTCCTATATCAAATCAAGAAGTTATTAGCCAAAAGTATAATGACAAGCCAATTGGAAATGATCATGTAAATATTCTTAGTTTAAACTATACTAGTATACTTGATAAGTTATATGAATCATCAACAGTAACATTTAGTAATGCTCTGAGGCATAATGCTTATAGTTTTCAAATATCAAAACCAATCCATGTGCATGGTATTTTAGATGCTTGTACAATTTTAGGGGTCAGTGACGAGTCACAAATTTCAGCTACATTTAGTGATGAGCAAAAAAGTTTTCTTATAAAAGAATATATTTTGAAAGAATATAGAGAAAATATGGATGTTAGGAATAGCGAGATAATTAAAAATTCTGACATAATTATTCTTTACGGAGTGTCTCTTGGTATTACTGATAAATATCTGTGGAATCAGATTGCTAAACGCTCAATTGATGATAAGGTCCCAGTAGTTGTTTATCATTATGCTCCTAATTTTGCTGCAGGAAATCCTAATAGAGTGAGACGCTTATATAAAATGGTAGAAAACAAATTCATACAGAATAGTGGTATTGACTTAGAGTTAGAGAAGAAATTAAGAGAAAATCTTATTGTTGTTATCGGAAAGAATATTTTTAACTTAATGGAAAGGTAAGCAAAGTACAAAATGGAAACATGGCAAGAGTTAAAAGTTACAGTGAAGCGTGAGGGGGAGGAGCTGGTCTCCAATCTCTTGATTGAGCTGGGGGCGCAAGGTGTTGCGATCGAAGACAGTATGGACTATGTGGGGAATGTGGATCGCTTCGGTGAGATTTTCCCAGAGGTCGAGCAACAAGAAGAAATCGTAGTGACCGCCTACTATCCAGATACGGTTGATGTGGCAGTGGTTGAGGCGAACTTGCAGGCTCGTCTAGCAGAATTGACAGACTTTATGGATTTGGGTGAGGTCAAGATGGGGACGACTGCCTTGGCTGAGGAAGACTGGGCAGACAACTGGAAGAAATATTATGAACCAGCTCGCATCACTCATGACTTGACCATTGTGCCGTCCTGGACGGACTACGAGGCGACTGCTGGAGAAAAGATTATCAAGCTGGATCCAGGCATGGCTTTTGGGACTGGAACGCATCCAACGACCAAGATGAGCCTTTTCGCCTTGGAGCAGGTTCTTCGTGGTGGGGAAACGGTGCTGGATGTAGGAACTGGTTCAGGTGTCCTTTCTATTGCTAGCTCGCTTCTTGGTGCCAAAGAAATCTTCGCCTATGACCTGGATGATGTGGCTGTTCGTGTGGCTCAGGAAAATATTGAGCTCAACCCTGGTATGGAAAATATCCATGTTGCTGCTGGAGATTTGCTTAAGGGTGTAGAAATTGAGGCAGATGTCATCGTGGCTAATATCTTGGCGGATATTCTCATCCATCTGACAGAGGATGCTTATCGTTTGGTCAAGGGCGAAGGCTACCTGATCATGAGTGGGATTATCAAGGACAAGTGGGACATGGTGCGCGAGTCGGCTGAGTCAGCTGGATTTTTCCTTGAAACCCACATGATTCAAGGGGAATGGAATGCCTGTGTCTTTAAGAAAACCAAGGATATTTCAGGTGTGATTGGAGGCTAGCATGCAGCAGTATTTTGTCAAAGGCAGTGCAATCTCTCCTGTCACTATTGAGGACAAGGAAACCAGCAAGCATATGTTTCAGGTCATGCGCTTGAAAGAAGATGATGAGGTGACCTTGGTCTTTGATGATGGCGTCAAGCGCTTGGCGCGCGTGTTGGATGTGGAAGCACGTCAGTTTGAGTTGGTTCAAGAATTAGCTGACAATGTGGAACTGCCAATCCAAGTGACCATCGCATCTGGCTTTCCCAAGGGAGACAAGCTGGAGTTTATTACTCAGAAAGTAACCGAGCTCGGAGCTAGTCAAATCTGGGCCTTCCCTGCCGACTGGTCAGTTGCCAAGTGGGATGGTAAGAAATTGGGCAAGAAAGCCGAAAAACTAGAAAAAATTGCCCTTGGAGCAGCAGAACAAAGCAAGCGGAATCTGGTCCCAAGTATCCAACTTTTTGAGAAAAAAGCAGACTTTCTAGCCCAGCTGGACCAGTTTGACTCTATTGTAGTGGCCTATGAAGAATCAGCAAAAGAAGGAGAGACCGCTGCGCTTCTGCAAGCAGTCACTGGTCTTGAAAAAGGAGCTAAGTTGCTCTTTATATTTGGTCCAGAAGGTGGTCTATCACCTGCGGAAATTGAAAGTTTTGAAGCCAAAGAAGCTGTTTTGGCAGGACTTGGCCCTCGCATCTTGCGAGCAGAAACAGCACCACTTTACGCCTTATCAGCCCTTAGTGTTTTAGTAGAATTAGAAAAATAAGAGGAAGAAAATGGAACAAAAACACCGTTCAGAATTTCCAGAAAAGGAACTTTGGGATTTAACCGCCCTATACCAAGACCGTGAGGACTTCTTGCGAGCAATCGAAAAGACTCGCGAAGATATCAACCAATTTAGCCGTGACTACAAGGGAAATCTTCACACTTTTGAAGATTTCGAGAAGGCCTTTGCGGAATTGGAACAAATCTATATCCAGATGAGCCATATCGGCAATTATGCCTTTATGCCTCAGACGACAGACTATAGCAATGAAGAATTTGCTAATATTGCCCAAGCTGGGATGGAATTTGAAACAGACGCCAGCGTAGCCTTGACCTTCTTTGACGACGCCTTGGTGGCAGCAGACGAGGAAGTCTTGGACCGTTTGGGTGAGCTGCCACACTTAACGGCAGCCATTCGTCAGGCCAAAATCAAAAAAGCCCACTACCTAGGGGCGGATGTGGAGAAGGCCTTGACCAATCTGGGTGAAGTTTTCTACAGCCCACAGGACATTTATACTAAGATGCGTGCTGGGGACTTTGAAATGGCTGACTTTGAAGCCCATGGCAAGACCTATAAAAACAGCTTTGTTACCTATGAAAATTTCTACCAAAACCACGAGGACGCTGAGGTTCGTGAGAAATCTTTCCGTTCTTTCTCAGAGGGACTCCGTAAGCACCAAAATACGGCAGCAGCAGCCTATTTAGCTCAAGTCAAGTCTGAAAAACTCTTGGCAGATATGAAGGGCTACGACTCAGTCTTTGATTATCTCCTAGCTGAGCAAGAAGTGGACCGTGCCATGTTTGACCGTCAGATTGACCTCATCATGAAGGACTTTTCGCCAGTTGCCCAGAGATACCTCAAGCATGTTGCCAAGGTCAATGGTCTTGAAAAGATGACCTTTGCAGACTGGAAATTGGACTTGGACAGCGCCCTCAATCCTGAAGTGACTATTGACGACGCCTATGATTTGGTTATGAAGTCAGTAGAACCTTTGGGTCAAGAATATTGTCAGGAAGTTGCTCGCTATCAAGAAGAACGCTGGGTGGACTTTGCTGCTAACAGTGGCAAGGATTCTGGTGGTTATGCGGCGGATCCGTATCGCGTGCACCCTTATGTCCTCATGAGCTGGACAGGTCGTTTGAGTGATATCTATACCTTGATTCATGAAATCGGACATTCTGGTCAATTTATCTTTTCAGATAATCACCAAAGTTACTTCAATGCTCATATGTCGACCTACTACGTCGAAGCGCCATCAACCTTCAATGAATTGCTTCTTAGTGATTACTTGGAGCACCAATCTGACGACCCTCGTCAAAAACGTTTCGCTCTTGCCCACCGCTTGACAGATACCTACTTCCATAATTTCATCACCCACCTCTTGGAGGCAGCCTTCCAGCGTAAGGTTTATACACTGATTGAAGAAGGGGAGACCTTTGGAGCAAGCAAGCTCAACAGCATTATGAAGGAAGTCTTGACAGATTTCTGGGGAGATGCTATTGAAATTGACGACGATGCGGCACTCACTTGGATGCGCCAAGCTCACTATTACATGGGCTTGTATAGCTACACCTACTCTGCTGGCCTTGTCATCTCAACAGCTGGTTACCTCCATCTGAAATATTCGGAAACTGGAGCTGAAGACTGGCTCAACCTCCTCAAATCAGGTGGTAGTAAGACACCGCTTGAGTCAGCCATGATTATCGGAGCGGATATCTCAACAGACAAACCACTCCGTGATACGATTCAGTTTCTGTCTGAAACAGTTGACCAGATTATCGCTTACAGTGCCCAGTTGGGAGAGTAAGGGTATCCAGTGTCGGATTTAAGACGGTTTATCGATAAGATGAATACACAAAAATCACCTGTTTGAGGTGATTTTTTTATGCTTTAAAGATTTATTCAAATTTTCCTTTATTGGCCTCGTTTGAAGCCTTCATGCTAATTTGTAAAAGGTTGGCGAGATTTTCATTGTCAAGGCTAGCTTCACCATTATTATCCACTTTTATGGCAAGGTAATGGGTGTTACGATCAAGATAATCCATGCCCTCTAGGTCTACGTAGTTGTCAGCTTTAAAATCAAGCGCCGCTAATTGATAAACAAATCGAATATTTAGAGCCTTAGCATAGTCGGACTGACCAACCTTTTGTTGCTCTTCCACCAGTCCTTGAAAGAAGTCTTGGAAGTTATCATGATAAGTAGCCTTGACTTCGTATTGGTAGGTATCAACAGATGGGGACATAAATTTCAAATAAACCATGTCGCCCTCCACCTTATAGTCCTCAAGAGTATAGGCACCTGCTTTTCCTAATGCATTGGTGTTGACCTTGAAAAACATAGGAGCATAAATTTTGAGAGGATATTTTTCTCCTTTATATTCAAAGACGGTATCATTTGAAAAATTCGGACGGATTTTAGTTAACTCAGGGACTAAATATTCGTTCCAAATCTTATCAAATAACTCTTCTTGATTGCTAGCACCCGCTGATTTCACAACTAGGTCAAGATTTTCTTGATTGACAAAGACAGCATCCACTAATTTGAGGGCTGTTTGAACCTTAGGATCCGAAATTTCTTTTTTCTTTTTTTCAAGATTCTCAGCCGCCTCTTTCGTGCGATCTAAAGTTTTATTAAATTGACTGCCACTGTTTGTTTCAACAAAGGTTCTCTCATAGTTGGTAGGTTCAACTTTGGCATTCCAGTCAAATGAAGCAGCAGGACCAGTTACATCTTTCTTGTGATAGGTAGAAGCCTGATTGTTTGAATTATTTGTAGAACTAGTAGATGGCTTTGATGAGCAAGCACCAAGGGCTAAGGCTAGTGTTGTCACACAAGCTAGGCAACAAAGTCTGAACGATTTTTTCATACATTTCTCCTTCAAGTAATGCTTGTTATTCATTGTCTATTATATCATGACCTTTAGAATTACAGTGTTTTAAAATGTATTAGACAGGATTTTAACATCATAGATGAAACAGTCATATCAGCCTTTTATGATATACTATAAGGGAAATATGATTAGTTGTTTTATTAATTATCATAAGTAAGGAGAAGGTTATGAAAAAACGCGCGTTTTTCGCAATATTACTTTTAGGAGGATTGATCATGATAGGATTGGCAGGATGTGGAGAAAATAAGAACAGTCGAGAATGGATTGAGAACAAAGTCTCTGAGGTTAGTCGTGTCTATCCAACCGAGAATCTGTTTGATTTGTTTAAGCAATTTCCGAAAGGGTTTAATATTACTCAAACATTTTATAAGGATTCGCTCAGAACAGTAGTTTCCTTAGATGGAGATGAAGAAAGTCAAACCATAAAAGGAAAGATAGAGACTATACAAATTTCTACTGATCCATATAAAGAAGAAGTGGAAGAGCATGTTGATGTAGAATATAAGGATGGTGAATTTATATTTTCTAACAATGAGGTAGCGGAAAAAATTTGGGGTTATAAAGGTTTTCTGTTCCAAAAATTAAGTTTGAATAGAGATGTTTTATCTAAGATGAAGCTTGAAAAGTTTCGATATTTTTCAAATCGCAATGTGTTTGAAATCTATTATATTAGTGATAACTCTACGATAAATAATTTCCTTAAGTCAAATGGAGAACACATGTTATCAATAAGTGGAGCGGAATCTTATAATAATACAAAAGGTTATCGATTGAATGTTAATATTGCTTTTAAGGATACCCCAAATGATGGAATGAGTGAGATAGTTTCAAGTTGGATAGATGATAGAAATAGTGTTTCTAATTAATTTGATAACATTTTAAATATCCTGATTGAACTGATCATAAATAAGGAGAGTATTATGAAAAAACGTATGTTTTTCGCAATGTTAGTTTTAGTAGGGTTGATAATGATAGGAATAACAGGATGTGGAGAAAATAAGAACAGTCGAGAATGGATTGAGAACAAAGTATCTGAGGTTAGTCGTGTCTATCCAACCGAGAATCTGTTTGATTTGTTTAAGCAATTTCCAGAAGGGTTTGAGATTGAGCAGGTTTATTTTAAAAAGAAAAGTGATGGAATTGACGATTTTATCACAGAAATTAAGCTGAAAGGTGATGCAACATTGCATACAATAACAGGTACTCTTGCTAAAAACCCAGCGAAGGATGATGCACCAGAAAGCGAAGAAGAGGTAGTAAGTGTTCAATATGTAGACAATAAATTTATTTTTTCTGATGAAGAAACTGCTAAAAAAATATGGAAGTTTGACAGATTTTTATTTCAAAAGTTGACTTTAAATAAAACAGAATTGTCTAAGTTAAGATTAAAAGAGAAATCGTATAATAGCGTGACAAATGGTTTTAGTATTTTATATTTTACAGAAAATGAAGTAGTTAATAATTATTTTCATAAAAATGATTCTGAAACATCCGTACTGGAGATTGGAAGTTCTCTACAAAATGAGGGTTATTACTACTACTCAATTTTACTAGATTACAATGATGGCTATTATTTTAGAGAAACGGTATCAAATGTGGAGGTATTTAACGGCCAATAGTGGAATTCCAACTTTAGACGTGGCGAATATGACTTACGAATTTGAATAAGATGCAAGGCAATATTGCTTTTATGATATCCTACAAGAGAATGATGGTGGCTATCTTATTGAATATTATAAAAAAGGAGAAGGTTATGAAAAAACGCATGTTTTTCGAAATGTTACTTTTAGGAGGATTAATCATGATAGGATTGGCAGGATGTGGAGAAAATAAGAACAGTCGAGAATGGATTGAAAACAAAGTCTCTGAGGTTAGTCGTGTCTATCCAACCGAGAACCTGTTTGATTTGTTTAAGCAATTTCCGGAAGGCTTTAAAGTAGAGCAAGTGTATATCAAACGTGGGACTTTTCTTATCGAAATGTCTTTACAGGGGGATAGTAGCAATTATACAATTTCTGGAGTGCTAACCAAGACACGGGCTTCTGATGATATTACTGAAAAGCCAGAAGAAACAATAAGAGTTGATTATATAGATGGGAAATTTATCTTTTCTGATGAGGGGAAAGCGAAAGAATTATGGACTTTTGATGGATTCTTATTTCAAAAGTTAACGATTAATCAGTCTTTTCTATCTTTTTTATCTATGAAATCCAAAAGTTATAATGGTAATAATGGTGCATTTGATATTGATTATTTGGTTCGGAATCAAACTATCAATCAGTATTTTAAAAAAGATGAAAACGAACAGGCAACATTAGGTTTTGGAAGTTCATACCGAAACGACGATTATTTCTATTATTCAGTAACTGTCAACTACGACAATGTTTATTCATTTAGAGAAACCGTGTCAAATTAAAAGGAGATTCAATGGTGGATAAAAAATTTGTTAATAGTGGAATTCCAACTTTAGATGCGTCAGATGCGTCGAATCTAACTTACGAATTTGAATAAGAAGCAAGGAAATATTGCTTTTATGGTATATTATAAGGGAGCTATTGTCAGCTGTTTTATTGAATATTATAAGCAAGGAGAGGATTATGAAAAAACGCATGTTTTTCGAAATGTTACTTTTAGGGGGATTGATCATGATAGGATTGGCAGGATGTGTAGAAAATAAAAACAGTCGAGAATGGATTGAGAACAAAGTCTCTGAGGTTAGTCGTGTCTATCCAACCGAAAATCTCTTTGATTTGTTTAAGCAATTTCCAGAAGGGTTTGAGGTCTATCAAGTTTACAAGAATGATAAAGTTAGCATAAAAATATATTTAACCGGAAATAGTCAGTTTAAGACGATAACTGGTAAATTAATTCGAAAAGATTTGAAGTTAGAAAAAAAGACAGATATTATAGATGTTCATTACATAGAACAGCAATTTATTTTTTCAGATGAAGAAAGAGCAAAGGAAATTTGGGATTTTAAAGGTTTTCTGTTTCAAGAATTAACGATTAATAAAAGAATTTTATCTGAGTTTAAATTAGAAAGTAAGAGTTATAACAGTGTAACTAATGGTTTTGACATATCTTATAGTGTGAATAATCCAATAATAAACAAATTTTTTAAAAAGGATGATCTTGAAAATGGCGTATTAGAATTTGGGAGCTCTTTGCAGAGTAATGATTATTATTACTATTCTGTAAATGTTGATTACAAAGACGGTTATTATTTTAGAGAAACAGTGTCAAATGGAGAATTGAATAATGGTGAGTAGTGAAATTCTAACTTTAGACGTGGCGAATATGACTTACGAATTTGAATAAGATAGTAAGGAATTGTTGCTTTTATGGTATACTATAAGGGAACTACGGTTAGCTATTTTGTTGAATATCATAATAAGGAGAAGGTTATGAAAAAATGTAGATTTCTCACAATGGTACTTTTAGGAGGATTGATAATGATAGGATTGGCAGGATGTGGAGAAAATAAGAACAGCCGAGAATGGATTGAGAACAAAGTCTCTGAGGTCAGTCGAGTCTATCCGACTGAGAATCTGTTTGACTTGTTTAAGCAATTTCCGGATGGGTTTGAGATTAGAAGTATTGATACTTACGATGAGACGAAGGACTATTCTCGTTATCAGAAGATTGAACTCGTAGGAAACGCAGAAACAAAAGAAATAACTGGCAATTTTAAAAGAATAGAAGCTCAAGGTAATCCTTATGAAGAAAAAGTGCTTTTAGAAAGCCGTATTGTGTACACTGAAAAAGGATTGGAATTTTTGAATCCAGAAGTTTCTAAAGATGATTTGTTTTATGATGGGTTTTTATTTCAAAAGTTAGAACTAAATAAAGCAGCTCTATCTCGATTTGAGCTCAAAAAAACGTACTATAATTGGGAGACTGGTGATGCTTCTATTACTTATAAAAATGTAAATAGTAAAATTATTCAGGACTACTTCCATATACAATCAAATGAGTCATTAGACCTTTATATTAGTGCAGATCATTCTGCAACTATTGGCTATGAATACGGTTATCCTGTGGTTTTTGATGGAGAAAATATATCTCATTCAGAACTTATAACAGGAAAAAGTAAGAGTATGGAGAAGATAGATGCCAAATAGTAATGTGCCGACCTTAGATGCTTCTAATCTAACTTATGAATTTGAGAATGTGCGAGTTAATCAGGGAGCTACTGACAATAATGTGCTTCAATATGTAGAAAAGTACTCTAAGAAAAAACTCCCTCCAAACCTCCAATATCTAGATGATTTTCATGATGATTCCACTGGCACAAGTGGTACAGCCTTCCTAGATAAGGATAGTGGAGAGGTGATTATTGCCTATACGGGAACGAATCCTAATGCGGATATAGCCAAGGATGTCACTACAGATGTCGGTAGTATAATCATGGCGCTCGGTTTTCATTATGATGAAGCTTTCGCATTTTATGAAAGGATTCGACAGAGATATGGGGATAATATTACTCTAACTGGACATTCTTTAGGAGGGAACATCGCTCAGAGGGTGGCCTTAGAGTATAACGCTCCCCGTACTGTGGTATATAACTCAGCCCCTCTCTATTTAGAAGGTCTTATCGAATCTAAAGATAAAATCATAGATTATCTCACTCCATGGGATTCGGAAAGGGAGAAGATAATCAATAAACAAAAGACATTCACAGGTCAAGTAGTACGAATCCGGACTCAAGATGACTTTCTTAACAATATCTCAAAGCCTTTTTTAGGTGTATACTTGGGAGAAGATTACCTGCTTAAAAATTCTGGTGGGCACAATATTGATCCAGATATTACGGGTGATAAAAATCAAATTAACCAAATCAAGGATATTTTGGAAAATCAGAGTCCAGAGAAGATGACTGAACTTGAAAAGAAGAACTATGAAACTCTCAAGAAATTACAGGGAGTCAAAAACGGACTTCTAAAGCAGTTGAATACTCAATTTTTATCAGATGGTAGTATAAATAGCCATGAGATGTTTTTCTTGGACAGCGTCCAAGCAACAGCTGTTGCGACGGCGATGACAGAGAGTGTCAGTAACGGACACAGCGAGATTGAGGCAGTTGCGAAAAAAGCAGTTGCGGATGCTGAAACACTCTACGATAAAAGTAAGGAAGTTCCTTGGTTCGTCACAGAGTTAACTTATGATGAGATAGAGGATGTCTATGCAGAAGCTGGGGTAACTTATGATAGTATTGTGGGTGAAACTCAGAGACATTTTGATAAAAAAGTAAGTAAATCAGCTGAGATTGTAAAAGCCTTTACGGATTTGGAAACGAATATTCAGAAGGGTGTTGAACAAGCAGTTGAAGGAGACGAAAGCTTGGCAAGGGATATTAATCAATGGACAAACTAGAAGAAATCCAAGTGAAAATAAAAAAGCAAGAAGAGGGACTTTGGTCCTTGGAGGATGACTATAGAACTGCTAAGAAGAAAATAGAAGAATCCTATGAAAGTTTAGATCATAATCGTTCTCAGTTGACAAGACTATATGAGGAGTTTGAGAACGTTGCTTATGATTTTGCTAGACAGAAATCTGGAGACGATGGGGAGCATCACCAATTTCTGATGTTATTAGAATCTTATTCAAGTGAGACGAGTAGTGAGTATCTTCGGCAGTATGCTAAAATAGAGGCAAAAGATGAAGAGTTGCAGACTCAGTACCGAAAAGAGCGTTCTCGCTTAGAAAAAGAGTTAGAAGAGAGTTATAGTCAAAGAAAAGACTTATATGAGTTAGAAAGGAGGCAGAAGAAATGCTAGTGGATTTAGTCATAGACGCTTTGATTGGACCTATGTCAGAATCAGCCAGGCGAGAAATCAAAAAAACATTAGAAAGAGCAGCTATCAAAACATTTTGTGCTCCTCCTATAAAATCAGGTAGAAAAGGTATTGTAGATAAGTACGATGAGGAGATAGGGGTTCTTGCTATGACAAATAAAACTGCTGTAACGACTTTAGCAGCTCAAATGGATAGCTCAATTAATGGGTTGGGACAAAAAGCCATTAGCGAGACTATTAGTAAAAATAGTACATCTTTTGAAGATTTAACTCCGAAAAAGAAAAAATAGTGCTTTAACTATGCCATGTTCCTTTCCAATTTTTCCAAATATTCCTCTTCAAAGTCATCTTCGGATGACTTTTTGATAAGTTACTAGAAATGTAGAGGTGCTTGAGATGCGTAAAAAATTACAAAGAAAAGTGACAGAAGAAAAACCAAGCTATAGTCGAGAAGAAATTCAGTGGTTGCTTGAGCATTTAGGAGATCCCTCTCCAGAAATTCGAGATGAACTTGTTTTTACGAGTTTGGCTAGAGGAATTCAAGAAGAACTGTTTTCCCTTGAGCAGTTTCAGTTTATCTCAGAAGAGGTCTCCTCTAATGAAAGGCTATACAAAGAGATTGATAGTAGAGGAGTTTCAACTCTTAAACGTTCTTTTAGGGCGCTTATTTATGCCAATCTTTTGTATGCAGATGGTAACGAGCACTCTCTTTTCTATAAAGGCTTAAAAGCTGATATAAGAAATGCTATGCTATCTCAAGGTTTGTATTACCTTAAAAAAGAAAAGGATACGACAGGTTTTTCAAGTCAGTATGGTTGGGTTCACGCTTTTGCGCATGGAGCGGATCTCTTGACGGAAGTCGTTTGTCATCCAGATTTTCCTAGTAACAGATTTTCTGAAGTATTTGATGTACTGGGTCAATTATTTAAAAGAATTACCATTCGTTTTACAAATGATGAGGACTGGCGCTTAGCGAGAGTACTTTATGAACCCATTTTGCAAGGGAAATTAGGGCAAGAACAAGTAGCTTCTTGGATAAAAACTATTGACTTTCCGATAGAAGAGAGGGAAGATTTTTATAAATTTTCCAACTTCAGATCCTGTCTGTTGGAAGTCTATATCCAACTTGACCAGAAAAATAGTTTACAAGATGCCTTGAAAGAAGCCATTCAATCTTTTCAGTACTAAGGATAAGCGAGTCGTTTCATGATTTTCAAATACTTTCCAGTCAATTTTCTTGAAACACTTTCCTTCTTTTGATAGACTAATACATAGTTTGAAAAAAGGAGATTTATCATGAAAAAATTTGTTGCTGAATTAATCGGTACATTTATGCTTGTGTTCATTGGAACAGGAGCTGTTGTTTTTGGAAATGGTCTTAATGGCCTTGGACACCTTGGAATTGCTTTTGCCTTTGGTTTGGCAATCGTAGTTGCAGCTTTCTCAATCGGAACTGTTTCAGGTGCGCACTTGAACCCGGCGGTTTCGATCGCTATGTTTGTAAACAAACGTTTGTCATCTTCAGAGCTTGTAAACTATATCCTTGGACAAGTAGTTGGAGCTTTCCTTGCGTCAGCTGCAGTATTCTTCCTCTTGTCTAACTCAGGCATGTCAACTGCTAGTCTTGGTGAAAATGCCTTGGCAAACGGTGTCACTGTCTTTGGTGGATTCTTGTTTGAAGTCATCGCAACTTTCTTGTTTGTCCTAGTTATCATGACTGTAACATCAGCAAGCAAGGGTAATGGCGCAATCGCTGGTTTGGTAATCGGCTTGTCCTTGATGGCTATGATCCTTGTGGGATTGAACATTACTGGCCTTTCAGTAAATCCAGCTCGTAGCTTGGCTCCTGCTGCATTGGTAGGTGGTGCAGCCCTTCAACAAGTATGGATTTTCATCCTTGCCCCAATCGTTGGTGGCGTTCTTGCAGCACTTGTTGCGAAAAATTTCCTTGGAACAGAAGAATAATTGAAACTCAAAAAGCCTTGCTCCTCAGTTTGAGGAACAGGGCTTTTTCGTATCTGTTTAACGGTTGTCAATTTTCTCTGGATAAAGGTCGTGCTGGAAGAGGCGTTGTTCTGCCAAACCTTCATACTTGCTTCCAGGTCTACCGTAGTTGTAGTAGGGGTCGATTGAGATGCCACCGCGCGGAGTGAATTTTCCCCATACCTCCAAATAGCGAGGGTTTAGTAGATTGACCAAGTCTTTCCCGATGGTGTTGATACAGTTTTCGTGAAAATCCCCATGGTTTCGATAGCTAAAGAGGTAGAGTTTGAGGGATTTTGACTCGACGCAGAGCTTGTCAGGAATGTAGGAAATATAAATGGTCGCAAAGTCTGGCTGAGCAGTGATTGGGCAAAGGGAGGTAAATTCAGGACAGTTGAATTTGATGAAATAATCATTTTCCACATGACGATTGTCAAAGGATTCGAGAACTTCTGGTTGATAGTCAAAAATGTAGTTGGTTTCTTTGTTGCCCAGTAGGCTTAGGTTTTTCATTTCTTCTTGTTGTGACATGTTTTTTTCTTTCTAATTTAAACACCACGTTGGTTGTCGTAGAGGAGGGTATGGAGTTGAGGAAGGACGCGGACATTGCCCCAGCTATCGTCAGTAGCGACACATTCCCAGAGTTCTTTGAGTCGGTCTAGTTGGTCTTGGACAATATTGCCTGTAGCCTTGGGCTCAGGATTTCCAGCCGATAAGAAAAGGACATCTGGTTGGTAGCGTTCTTGAATCCCTTTAGCAAAGGCCAAATCGGCATCATCAAAGACAGGGATTTTAAAGGTGACCTTGTCTGGATCCAATTGGGAAACGATAAAGTCCAAGGTCTCGAAGTTGACTTCCATCTTTGATGAAGGAGGCTTGGGGCTCAGAGTGACCTGGTCGATGTCTTTTAACCAATTTTGCCAGCGAGAACCTTGAGTCTCAACAGCCAGAGTGATACCGCGTTCCTTGAGCTTGGTGACGAGTTCGGCCATGTTAGCTGCTAGGATAGCGGGATTTCCGCCAGATAGGGTTACATAGTCGTAGCTTCCTAGCTTATCTAAGGCTGCAATGACTTCATCAGCGGTCATGCGAGTTGGTTTTTCAGAACCATCCCAAGTAAAGGCAGAGTCGCACCAGTCGCAGTGGTAGTCGCAACCAGCAGTGCGGACAAACATGGTTTTCTGCCCGATAGCACGACCTTCACCTTGAAAGGTTGGGCCGAAAATTTCCAGAACTGGTAGTTTGAGGACACGTTCCCTAGTCATCTAACCACTCCCGTCTAAACTCCGCAAAGGCAGTCGGAGTCTCATAGAGACGAACATATTCCAAACGGAGATTGCGCTCGTCTGGCAACTCTTGGCTCATGGTTTGAAAAATCCAGTAAACCATATTTTCAGCAGTCGTGTTCATATAAGGCAGGGTTTCATTGAGATAGCGATGATCCAAGTGGGGTTCTATGTAGTTCTTGTAGATCGCTTTGATATCTCCAAAGTCGTAGGTCATACCCCGTTCATCTAAAAATCCACTGACAGCAATTTGCAGATGATAAGTGTGGCCGTGCAGGGACTTGCATTTTCCCTCATAGTGAAAGAGGTGGTGGGCAGCATCGAAGGTGAACTCTTTTGATACCAAGGTTCTGTGAGGATTGTAGATAAGAGATTCCCCAGTTTCCTGTTTGATTTCTTTGGGAGCAAAAAACATTAGCTCTCTCCTTTCTGTGAGAGATAAACATCAAGGCCATGCTGGCGTAGGTGGCAGGCTGGACAATCACCGCAGCCACTACCGATAATCCCATTGTAGCAGGTTAAGGTCTTCTCACGAACGTAGTCAAAGGCACCAAGTTGGTCGGCTAACTCCCAAGTTTCAGCCTTGTCTAGCCACATGAGAGGTGTTTGGATAACAAAGTCGTAATCCATGGCAAGGTTGAGAGTAACATTGAGGGATTTGACAAAGACATCCCGACAATCAGGGTAGCCTGAGAAATCTGTCTCGCAGACACCTGTCACGATATCTTTAATGCCTCGTTGCTTGGCAAGAACTGCCGCAAAGGAAAGAAAGAGGTGGTTGCGGCCGTCAACAAAGGTATTGGGAACCTCTCCCTCTTTTTGCTCGATCTCCAGATCAGAGGTCAGGGCATTTTCAGTGATTTGTCCCAGCAGAGACATATCTAAGATGTGATGACGAATGCCTTGTTCCTTAGCGATTTCTCTAGCAACTTGAATTTCGAGATGATGGCGTTGGCCGTAGGCAAAGGTGACGGCTTCGACTGTTTTATAGTGTTCTTTAGCCCAAAAGAGGCAGGTTGTGGAATCTTGACCGCCGCTAAAGACGACCAAGGCTGAATGACGTTTCATAGTACTCCTTCTAAAATGGGAAATGTTCAGAGCACGCAAAAAGCTCCCTTGAGGGGAGCTAAAAAATACCAAGTAGAGGTTTTTTTTAGCGATGGCATGTCCCAAACATCGTAATATTCTACCTACAGTCTAGCATATTTTTTGAAAAATGGCAAAGGGTAAGAAAAAAGAGACCAAATGAAGTACATGGTCTCTCGTGTGATTAGCTCAATTCAGCAACGATGGCCTTGATTTGTTCTGCTGTGTGAACACCTGCAACTTGTTTCACCACTTGGCCGTCTTTTTTGAAGAGAAGGGTTGGGATAGACATGATTCCAAAAGCACGAGCTGTATTTGGATTTTCATCAACGTCCATTTTAACGATTTTCAAGACATCTTCTGAAAGTTCTTCAGACAATTTATCCAAGATTGGACCTTGCATACGACATGGACCACACCAAGTTGCCCAGAAGTCTACCAAGACCAAACCGTCTTTTGTTTCTTGTTCAAATGTTGCATCTGTAATTGCTTTTGCCATTGTATTTCTCCTTTTTTAGTTATATTGGCTTAAATCTTGTTTCATGAGATAGAAGAAGACATCTCCATAAGTCCCATGGTAGTCCAAGTCATGACCATTGTAGGTTAATTTTTGGACAGTGTAGTAATCCGCGACGCCGATGAGGCAGGCTTGTTGAGAACGTTCAAAGTCTTGGTAAGACTCGAAAGTCATGGTTCTCTCTTGCTTGCTGGCGTCTAGATAGGTAATTTCGATCATATAAAACTCCTTTGTTCGATCTTGACTTTATTTTACTCCTTGAAAAGAGGAATGTCAAGAAAAATGATTGCGCACGCAACTTTTTAAAAAAATCTGATTAAGGAATGAAATCAAGACTCGTTTCCAGTCTTTCTTCGACGGCTTTTTGCAGGTAAGCTAGGGTTGTTTGTCCCTCGTCAGTCAGACAGATAAAGCTAGCCCGTCTATCCTGATCGCAACATCGGCGACTAAGCAGACCACAGTTTTTTTCTTCCAGGCGGGCTACCATTCGCGAAACAGCGCTCGGGCTGAGATGGAGTTTATCTGGCAGGTCAATCTGTCGTAAAGATTTTTCATCGGCTAGATCCAAATAGTAGAGAAGGTAGAACTCTTTTAAGGTCAACCTTTGTTCACTCTGTTGGGCGATAGTTTCTTCCAACAAGGCTTCCATTTCTTTTTGACGGTGGTTGTAGTCAAACCACTTTTCCAAATAGGTCATTGCTTTCTCCTTTCTTTTAAAAGTAAAAATCACAAAGTCATTACTGACTGTTCTTGCAACACAAGATGATTGCGCATGCAATGATTATACTACTTTTATCTAATCCTTGCAAGCAAGAAGAATTCCAATATTTCCTTGAAATTTTCTGAAAAAAGAGTAAACTGGTATGCAAGAAGTCTATTTCGTGGAGTTTAGGATGAAATTATATGTTCAATTAATGATTCTCTTTGTGATTTCATTGATCGGTGAGGGAATCTCTAGTTTCTTTCATCTGCCCATCCCAGGCAGTATTATCGGGTTGATTATTCTCTTTCTAGCCCTACAGTTCAAGTGGCTAAGAACCAGGCATGTCAATATGGTCGGGAATTTCTTGCTGGCCAATATGACCATTCTCTTTTTACCGCCAGCAGTGGGAATCATGGAAAAGTTTGATGTGATTGCCCCTTACCTATTGCCTATCGTTTTGATTGTCTTTTTTGCCGCGGTCATCAACATTATCCTCATTGCCCTAGTGGTTCAGTTTATCAAGAGACGATTTGAGGGAGATTATGAGAAAGGAGATGCCAAATGAGCGAATTTGTATCCAATCCTTTGTTTGGGATTGCTCTGTCTATCCTAGCTTATCTAGTGGGAATGCTGATTTACAGACGTTTTCCCCATCCATTGACAACGCCCCTGCTTTTGTCGGCTATTTTTATCATTATTTTCCTTAAGGCGACGGGGATTTCTTATCAAGATTATTACCAAGGTGGGGTTTATCTGAACAACTTGATAGTCCCATCGACAGTGGCTCTAGGGATTCCGCTTTATAAGAGCTTTCACTTGATGAAGCACCATGCGCGGAGTATTCTCTTTGGTAGTCTGCTAGCAGTAGTTGTCAACACTAGCTTCACTGCCATAGTGGCGAAAATCTTTGGCATGGATTTTTTCCTAGCCATTTCTCTCTTTCCCAAGTCAGTGACAACTGCCATGGCAGTGGGAATCACAGAAAAATTGCAAGGTTTGACGACTGTGACCTTGGTCGTCGTAGTAGCGACTGGGATCTTGACCAGTGTGATCGGACCAACCCTTTTGAAGTGGTTGAAGATTGACGATCCAGTGGCTGTCGGACTCTCCCTTGGAGGGACAGGTCATGCTGTCGGAACGGGTACGGCCTTTCGATATGGTTCTGTAGCAGGAGCCATGGGTGGCTTGGCTATCGGTGTCACCGGTATTCTCTACGTATTTGTTAGTCCAATAGTAGCCAGTTTGATATTGAGTTAAAGAAAAACCCAGCTTTCTAGCTGGGCATTTTTTATTGCAAATTAACCTTGTTTTTCAAGATATAGTAGGTTCCGAGATAGTAGATAGCTGATAAAAAGAGATCGCGCAAGATTTCTGTACTAATCATCATGTTAAGGTCATTGTCAACTCTTAAGAAGAAAGTGATATAACCAATAACGATTGAAATAACGATATAGGCTAGAATCCCCATAGCTGTTCGATACTCGTTAAAGAGTTGTCCGATAGAGATGGAGAGGTAAATGGATAAAATCCATGCGATTGAACCGACAAATAGTGATAGGGCATACAGCCAGCCGTAGCTGAGGTAAGGGGAGATGAAGTTATAGAGGGCAGTGAAGTCTTTTTCTATTGGTGTTAAGAAGATGATGATCAATATACTCAAGATAAAGACAATATAGCTTAAGATGGACCAGACAAGACCGCCTAAAAGTTTTGCGGTGATGATTTGGTGCTCAGAGACAGGCAAGGTCAAGGTCAAGTACCCTTGGCGGTCATAAACACTGCCTTTAAATCTTCGGATGATTAAAAAGATTGTTGCAATCCAAAGAGTGACGCTGAGTCCTCCAAAGACTAGTACTAAAAAGAAGATGAAATAAGCAGCATTGTTAGGATTGTAACTCTGGCTAAGACTGTTAATAAAAGCTCCAATCAAAACTGAAATTGCAAGTACCGCACCGTAGAGTGCCAGATACCATTTATTGACATTTTTAAATTCATAACGAACTAGATTCCAAAACATAATAATCTCCTTTGCTTAGGCTTTAAATTCCTGGCGGAAGAGCTGGTCAATTGATTCACCTGACTCGTAACGAATATCATCAACATTTCCTTGGCGGACGACTTTTCCGTCTTTGAGGAAGATGATCTCATCCAAGATTGGTTCAATATCTGAAATCAAGTGGGTTGAAATCAGTACCGTAGAGGTTGGGGAATAGTTGTTGATGATGGTATTGAGGATATAATCACGGGCAGCTGGATCCACGCCTCCGATTGGTTCGTCCAGAACGTAGAGGCGGGCTTCACGACTCATAACCAGGATGAGTTGGACCTTTTCCTTGTTTCCTTTTGATAGTTTCTTGAGGCGACTGTTTTCATCAATACCGAGATCGGCTAAAAGGTGTTGGGCTCTTTCGAAATTGAAATCCTGATAGAAGGTTTTAAAATAGGTTAGAGCATCCTTAACCTTCATCTCTTCATTGAGGTAGGTTGTGTCTGGCAGGTAGGAGACGATCGCCTTGGTAGCAGGACTTGGATCCTGTCCGTTAATGAGGACACGTCCTTTATTTGGTTGAAGGAGGCCATTGATCAGTTTGATTAGGGTTGTTTTTCCGGATCCGTTTGGTCCAAGGAGCCCGACAATCTTTCCGGCTGAGATCTCTAGTGAGATATTGTCAAGTGCCGCGGTTGCTCCATATGATTTTGTTACATTTTCAAGTGCTAGTAGTGTCATAGTTTTAAACTCCTTTAATATAGTCGCTTAATACATTTGGCAGTTCTTCTTTTTTGTAGCCAAATTGAAGCATGCAAGAGACGAATTGTTGCAGTTTCTCCTCGGAAAGTTGTTTGCGGGACTGAACGATGAGGTCCAAATCCTCGGTGACAAATCGACCAGTTGTCCGCTTGCTGTATACAAATCCTTCACGCTCGAGGTCAGACAAGGCGCGCTGAATGGTATTGGGATTAACCCCAGCCTCACTCGCCAAATCTCTCACGGTTGGGAGCTGTTGATTGGGTTCCAGTTCATGGGAAACAATCTGTAATTTGATTTTTTCCATAATCTGTAAATAAATCGGTTTTGTATTATCAAATGACCAGGACATCATAGTCTCCTTTCTTTGTCTTTGTTGTTCTAATAAAATAATACAATAAAACAAAAAACTTGTCAAGTAAAAATAAGAATTGTTTTGGGAATCGCTCAAAAAATGGTATAATGAAAAGAAAACGACAAGGAGGGAAATGCATGCGTTGTCCAAAATGTGGGGCTACCAAGTCTAGTGTTGTTGATAGTCGACAAGCCGAAGAAGGAAATACCATCCGTCGAAGACGTGAGTGCGACGAGTGTCAGCATCGTTTTACAACCTATGAACGAGTAGAAGAAAGAACGCTGGTTGTTGTCAAAAAAGACGGTACACGTGAGCAGTTTTCGAGAGATAAAATCTTTAATGGGATTATCCGCTCAGCCCAGAAGCGTCCTGTGTCAAGTGATGAAATCAACATGGTGGTCAATCGCATCGAGCAAAAACTCCGTAGTCGCAGTGAGAATGAGATCCAAAGTGAATATATTGGTTCTTTAGTCATGGAAGAATTAGCGGAGCTGGATGAGATTACCTATGTTCGTTTTGCCAGTGTTTACCGTAGCTTTAAGGATGTGAGTGAGTTGGAGAGCCTTCTCCAGCAGATCACCCAGTCCTCTAAAAAGAAAAAGGAAAAGTAAATGAAGCCAAATGACCGTTTTTCTTTTCTAAAGAATAATCGGGTGTCGCAAGATACCTCTTCTTTGGTGCAGTGCTACCTCCCGATTATCGGTCAGGAGGCACTGAGCCTCTATCTATATGCCATTACCTTTTGGGATGGAGGGCAAAAGGAGCACCTCTTTTCCCATATCCTCAACCACTTAAACTTTGGCATGCCGACCTTGCTCCAATCCCTTAAAATCTTATCTGCTTTGGATTTGTTGACCCTTTATCAAAAGGGAGAAACCTATGAATTGCAGCTTCAGTCTCCCCTCTCCAGTCAAGAATTTCTAAGCCATTCTGTCTATAGTAGATTATTAGAGAAAAAGATTGGGGATACTGCGCTTGCTTCCCTGAAGCAGGCTCCAAGTGAGGGAGAAGCACTCTCTGTTTCTTTGAGCCAAGTATTTCCAAACCTGACTGAAGAAGTGACACCAAGCGAGTCTAAAAGCAAGTTAAAAAATGATTTTGACTTGGAACATTTCCAGCGGCTGATGGCTCGAGATGGCTTGCGTTTTGAAGACGAGCAGGCGGATGTTTTGGAATTATTCGCCATCGCAGATGAAAAAAAATGGACCTGGTTTGAAACCTATCAATTAGCCAAGGCGACAGCGGTGGCTCAGGTTATTTCAGTCAAACGCATGCGTGAAAAAATTGCGCAAAAGCAGGTTTCTTCTGACTTTAGCCCCAAAGAAATGACCATTATCAGGGAAGCCAAAAATAAAACTCCCCTAGAATTTTTAGCCGAAATCAAGCAAACGCGCAAGGGGAACATCACCCAAAGTGAAAGAGAACTCCTTCACCAGATGGCGTCTTTAGGCTTGTTGGACGAAGTCATCAATATCGTCTTGCTTTTAACCTTTAACAAGGTTGATTCGGCTAATGTCAATGAAAAATATGCCATGAAAGTCGCAAACGACTATGCCTATCGCAAGATTCGGACAGCAGAGGAAGCCGTGCTTCGGATTCGAGAGCGTCAGCAAAAAGGCCAGGAAGACCAGAAATTGAAAACTAGCTCGACTAAGACAAATGTTCCTAAGTGGAGCAATCCAGAATACAAGAATCAAACCAGTGAGGAAACTCGTCTGGAACTAGAACGCAAAAAACAAGAAATGTTAGCCCGATTAGAAGAAGGAGGAGACTAGATG
This sequence comes from Streptococcus sp. SO2, assembly GCF_030440025.1. Next base: position 503,485 of record NZ_JAQFJH010000001.1, on the reverse strand, counting down.
GAAAGTGTTGGTGATGTAATCAAACGTCAGACAAGTCGTTTTCAGTATCAGGACTTGGTCCAGCAGATTATGAAGGACCCCGATGTAGCGGCTTTTATCCAGAAAGAATCCCTCAGCCAAGAGGAGTTAAATCGCAGCATTTCCAAGTTCAACCAATATATCACAGAACGGGACAAGTTTCTTCGTGGGGATGCTGACTATATAGCGCGTGGCTACAAGCCTATCTTGGTCATGAATCATGGTTATGCAGATGTATCTTATGAAGAAACACCAGAACTAATCGCGGCTGAAAAAGAGGCGGCAATCAAGAATCGTCTCAAGTTGATCAATCTACCAGCAAGCCTCAAGAAAGCGAAATTGGCTCAGATTGACCTAGATGATCTAGGCCGTTTGCCGATTTTTGAGAGACTCTATGCCTTTGTTGATCTTTACCCAAGCATCCGAAAGGGCCTCTATCTTTACGGAGATTTTGGTGTTGGTAAGAGTTTCATGATGGCGGCCTTAGCTCACGACCTATCTGAAAAACGTGGTGCTTCAACAACCATTCTCCACTATCCAAGTTTTGTCATTGATGTGAAAAATGCCATCGGTGAAGGATCAGTGAAGACCTTGGTAGATGAGATCAAGTTAGCTGAAGTCTTGGTCTTGGATGATATTGGTGCAGAACAGTCGACTCCTTGGGTGCGTGATGAGATTCTCCAAGTTATTCTCCAGTACCGCATGCAGGAAGATTTGCCGACCTTCTTTACTTCCAACTTTAATTTTCAAGATTTGGAAAAACATTTTGCCAAAGGAAAGAATGGAAATGACGAGACTTGGGAAGCTAGACGGGTCATGGAACGAATCCGTTATTTGGCAGAGGAGACAAGACTAGAAGGAGAAAATCGCCGATGACAGAAACCATTAAACTGATGAAAGCTCATACTTCAGTTCGTCGCTTTAAGGAGCAAGAGATTTCTCAAGAACACTTAAATGAAATCTTGACGGCTGCTCAAATGGCGTCATCTTGGAAAAACTTCCAATCCTACTCTGTGATTCTTGTACGCAACCAAGAGAAGAAAGATGCCTTATATGAATTGGTTCCTCAGGAAGCCATTCGCCAGTCAGCTGCTTTCCTGCTTTTTGTTGGTGATTTGAACCGAGCTGAAAAGGGAGCAAGCCTTCATACAGACACTTTCCAACCTCAAGGGGTAGAAGGTCTCCTTATCACGTCTGTGGACGCTGCGCTTGCGGGGCAAAATACCTTGCTTGCAGCAGAGAGTCTGGGATATGGTGGTGTTATCATCGGTTTGGTTCGTTACAAGTCAGAAGAAGTGGCAGCGCTTTTTAACCTACCTGACTATACCTACCCTGTTTTTGGGATTGCCCTTGGCGTGCCAGATCAACAACACGAGGTCAAACCAAGACTGCCTTTGAACCAAGTGGTATTTGAAGAAGAATACCAAGAACAGCCAGTAGCGGCGATTTTGGACTATGACAAAGTACAGGCAGACTATGCTGGTGCGCGTGCGACGACCTCTTGGAGTCAACGTTTGGCAGAGCAGTTTGGTCAAGCCGAACCTCGTTCAACTCGGAAGAATCTAGAACAGAAAAAGTTATTGTAGAAAGTGAGAAAACATGGCCTTACCAACTATTGCCATTGTGGGACGTCCCAATGTTGGGAAATCAACCCTATTTAATCGGATCGCTGGTGAGCGGATCTCAATCGTAGAAGATGTCGAGGGCGTGACACGTGACCGTATCTATGCAACGGGTGAGTGGCTCAATCGTTCCTTTAGTATGATTGATACGGGAGGGATTGACGATGTCGATGCTCCCTTTATGGAACAAATCAAGCACCAGGCAGAAATCGCTATGGAAGAAGCGGATGTCATCGTCTTTGTAGTTTCTGGGAAAGAAGGGATTACAGATGCGGACGAGTACGTAGCTCGTAAACTTTATAAAACCCATAAACCTGTTATCCTTGCCGTTAACAAGGTTGACAACCCAGAAATGCGAAATGATATTTTTGATTTCTATGCGCTAGGCTTGGGGGAACCACTGCCAATTTCGTCTGTCCACGGTATCGGTACGGGTGATGTGCTGGATGCTATTGTGGAAAATCTGCCTCATGAAGTCGAAGAAGAAAATCCAGACGTGATTAAATTTAGCTTGATTGGCCGTCCTAACGTTGGAAAGTCAAGTTTGATCAACGCCATTTTGGGAGAAGACCGCGTGATTGCTAGTCCAGTAGCTGGAACGACTCGCGATGCCATTGATACCCATTTTACAGATGCTGATGGACAAGAGTTTACCATGATTGATACAGCTGGTATGCGTAAGTCTGGTAAAGTCTATGAAAATACGGAGAAATATTCTGTTATGCGTGCCATGCGTGCCATTGACCGTTCTGACGTGGTCTTGATGGTCCTCAATGCCGAAGAAGGCATCCGTGAGTACGACAAGCGTATCGCAGGTTTTGCCCACGAAGCAGGTAAAGGGATGATCATCGTGGTCAATAAGTGGGATACTCTTGAGAAAGACAACCACACCATGAAAAAATGGGAAGAGGATATCCGTGAGCAGTTCCAATATCTGCCTTATGCACCGATTGTCTTTGTATCCGCTCTTACCAAGCAACGTCTCCATAAACTGCCTGAGATGATCAAGCAAATCAGTGAAAGCCAAAACACCCGTATCCCATCAGCTGTCTTGAACGATGTCATTATGGATGCCATTGCCATCAATCCAACACCGACAGACAAAGGGAAACGCCTCAAGATTTTCTACGCAACCCAAGTGGCAACCAAGCCACCAACCTTTGTCATCTTTGTCAATGAAGAAGAACTCATGCACTTCTCTTACTTGCGTTTCTTGGAAAATCAAATCCGCAAGGCCTTTGTTTTTGAGGGAACACCGATTCACTTGATTGCGAGAAAACGCAAGTAAACCTTGCTTGTTTTTCTACAAAAACAAACTAAAAGAAGACTTCATAGTCTTCTTTTTTCTATCTAAGAGGGGAGAAAAGAACCTATCAAATTGGAGGAGAATCTGTCATCAAAATTCAATCTTTTTCCTAGCTTTTGTAATCTATTTGTAATGAAAATGCACTTTCTTTGTAAAAATCAAAATGCTATAATTCCTTAAATCAATTTTCCTTTATCAGGGAGGTTATTATGAAAAGAAGCAGATTATTTAAACATAGTTTGTTGGTTCGCTTGCTTGGGTTGCTGATGGTCTTTCTCTTCTTGTCAGCATTCACAGCACCTGAAAAACCAGAGTACGGGATTTATGACCCGGATCATTATTTAACGGATGAGACTATAAGTCAGATTCGGGAATTGAATAATGTCAATAGTAAAAAATCAGAAAAATTCCAAGTGGGCGTTTACGTTGTGAAAAGCCTGGATGGAGAAACAATCGAGACTGTAGCCAATGAAACAGCTAGAGCTTGGAAGATTGGCTACTCGGGAGACAATCACGGTGTCTTGATTGTGGTCGCTGTTGAGGATAGAAAATCACGGATTGAAACCAGTAATAATGTGGCCAGTAAGATCACTGACTATCAGACCAATAGATTTTTGAAAACAGCACGACCTTACTTTCAAAAGGGAGACTACAGCAATGGAGTTCTTTCTATAGCAAACAATCTCAACTACATGTTTTATAGTGGATCGAGTACAACTGCTTCAAGTTCTAGAAGTAGTTACGACTATGCTACTAATTCTAGTCGTCTAAGAGAAATTGAAAAGTATACAGCTGAGAGTCGATCTTCAAAACGGAACCGAAAAAGCAGTTCGAGCGACGGAGTTATCGTATTTGGAGTTCTCATTTACTTCATCGTGATGATTATCGGATTTCTATTTGGTGGTCGTGGTTCACGTGGAGATGATTCTGGCGGTGGCTGGTGGGGCGGTGACTCATCAGACTCAGGTTCCTCATGGTCTGATTCGGGCTCCTCATGGTCTGACTCAGGCTCCGACTCATCTGGTGGCTGGGACGGCGGTGGCTTTGATGGTGGCGGTTCGTCTGATGACTGGTGAGTGATCATATATTGCACAAACCGATTTTTCCATACAGTAAGGTGACTTCTTTGCAAGAGTTCACTCCTTAATTAAAGATAAAAACAAAGTTTGGGAAATTGATTTAAAATCTGAGTATTTTCTCAGAAAAGTTAATAAAAGAAAGTGTTAAGGTTTTGATATGAAACAAAATAAAGTAATTCTCTCAATAGTGGTGATTTTCTTTGGACTACTAGTTCTGGGAAGTTGTTCCGCAGTGACGACCTATAACGGTCTGGTTGGTGAACAGACTAAAGTGGAGCAGGCTCAGGCCGATGTCTCTACAGCCCTCCAACGTCGTTCGGACTTGATTGGTAACTTGGTGGAGTCCGTTAAAGGACAAATGAATCATGAAACCGAAGTCTTTACCAAGATTGCGGATGCTAGAGCTAAAATCGGTAGTAGCTCAGTGACATCGGAAGAAAACCAAAAGGCTCAGGGAGAGTTGAGCTCAGCTCTTTCCCGCTTGATTTCATTGACGGAGAATTATCCAGAACTCAAGAGCAATCAAAATGTTGAGCAACTAATGGTCGAACTTTCAGGCAGTGAAAATCGTATCTTTGTAGCACGCAAGGATTATAATAAAGTCGCAGCCGAGTACAATCAAAAGTTGAGAAGTTTTCCAACTGTGCTTTTTGCGAATATGATGAACTTTAAAGAAGCTGAAACCTTTAAAGAAACAGAAGAAGCCAAGACAGTTCCTAAGGTCGATTTTGGAACATCTTCATCAAGTCAATAAAGTGAATCAGCCTATGAATAAAGGAATTTCTCTAGTAGGACTAGTGATTTCAAACCCGAACCTGGAAAGCTTTTTCCAGGTTTTTTTGGTATAATAAAAGGGAAGAGACAGTGACTCAAATGGAGGTTTGCTATGGAGAAAACAAAAGCCTTTCTTGAAGCGCACTACAAGAGATATATCCTTACGATTTGCCTTCTCTGGTTCCTCATGTTTTTCCTTCCTTGGGATTGGCAAATAGGAGGAGTTTCAGTATATTATTTCGTTATGAAAAAACTCTTCGTGGTCTTTGGCGTTTTATCCATTCTATACTCCGTGCTGATTAAAAAAATCAGTCTTCTCATCTTTGGCATCATCTTTTGCTTGGCCTTCTGGATCAATCTCTTTTGGTATTTTGGGATACTGCCTGTATTCTTGGGAAATTAAACATTAAAAAATGAAGGACCAGACTAGCTTCTAGTCCTTTTTTCTTTCTTGTTAAAATAGTTGGAGATATAAAAATAATTTTGTTGATGGGCTATCTGTATGATATAATAAGTCCCGTAAAAAGAAGATTAAGGGATTAAAAAAATGGCTAAAAAAGTAAAGGATTATTATGACTTGGCTTATGCTAGTGATTTGAGTCGACGGTTGAAAGAAGCGTCCCCTGCATTTGATGAGCGAAAGTTTAGGCTCTTGTTAGAAAAAGACTTGGAAGAGTTGGAGTTTAGCCAGCGTCAAGAACTCTTGGCTAAAAGTATCAAAGATTGCCTTCCCCTATCTTATCAGAACTCTCTCAAGGTTTTTGAGAAAATTTTGGGTCCTGAGTTAGAGGGTGGTTTAGGTATGTTCTCAGAAGGATATTGGCTTTGGCCAATCGGAAAATATGTAGAGCTATTTGGGGACAAGGAATTTGAATTGAGCGCGGCCTTTAGTAAGGAACTCACCAAGCGATTTACTGGAGAATTTTCTATGAGACCTTTGCTGGCTCGCTATCCTAAGGCTACAATGACTTTGCTGTTAGAATGGAGTCAGGATGAAAACTTGCGCGTTCGTAGACTTGCTAGCGAGTGCATGCGTATCCGTCTGCCTTGGGCTAAGAGACAAACCGTCGTATTGGATTATTTTGAGGATTTCACCACTATTTTGACCAATCTAAAAGATGATAGAGATAAGTCTATTCAAAAAAGTGTAGCCAATAATTTAAATGATTTGTACAAGGAAGATCCTGATAAGTTTGAAAAGATACTTCAAACTTGGCAAAAGGAGGAACTAAGTCCAAGTTGTGCTTGGATCATCAAGCATGCATCTCGAACAAAAAACAAAAAAAGAGCTGCAGAAGATTTATGCAAAAAAAGCTGAATTTTGGCTGGCCTTTTCCGTTGTAAATTAAGGATTCTTTCTTGAAAAATAATGGTAAATATGCTAAAATTAAAAGAACATTCTAAAATATTCAGAATAAAAAGTAAGGAAAATCATGGCTAATATTTTAAAAACGATTATTGAAAATGATAAAGGAGAACTTCGTCGTCTGGAAAAGATGGCTGATAAGGTTCTTAACTATGAGAGCCAAATGGCTGCAATGTCAGACGAAGAACTAAAAGCGAAAACTGACGAATTTAAAGAACGATACAACAAGGGTGAATCACTTGATTCATTGCTATATGAGGCTTTTGCAGTAGTTCGTGAAGCTGCAAAACGTGTCCTTGGGCTTTTCCCTTATAAGGTTCAGGTCATGGGTGGGATTGTTCTTCACCATGGTGACGTTCCAGAGATGCGTACTGGTGAAGGGAAGACCTTGACAGCGACTATGCCAGTGTACCTCAATGCCCTTGCAGGTAAAGGGGTTCACGTAGTTACAGTCAACGAATACCTAACAGAACGTGACGCGACTGAAATGGGTGAATTGTACTCATGGCTTGGTCTGTCAGTAGGGATCAACTTGGCAGCTAAATCTCCAATGGAGAAAAAAGAGGCTTACCTTTGTGATATTACCTACTCAACCAACTCAGAGATTGGTTTCGACTACTTGCGTGATAACATGGTCGTTCGTGCAGAAAACATGGTGCAACGTCCACTCAATTATGCCTTGGTCGATGAGGTTGACTCAATTTTGATCGACGAAGCTCGTACACCATTGATCGTTTCAGGTGCCAACGCAGTTGAAACAAGCCAACTCTACCATATGGCGGACCACTTCGTGAAATCTTTGGACAAGGACGACTATATCATTGACGTTCAGTCTAAGACGATCGGTTTGTCAGACTCTGGTATTGACAAGGCTGAAAGCTACTTCAAACTAGAAAATCTCTACGACATTGAAAATGTAGCTCTTACTCACTTTATCGACAATGCCCTCCGTGCCAACTATATCATGATTCTCGATATCGACTATGTGGTTAGTGAAGAGCAGGAAATCTTGATCGTCGACCAATTTACAGGTCGTACCATGGAAGGTCGTCGTTACTCTGATGGTTTGCACCAAGCGATTGAAGCAAAAGAAGGTGTGCCAATCCAAGATGAGACTAAGACTTCAGCTTCTATTACCTACCAAAACCTCTTCCGTATGTATAAGAAATTGGCAGGGATGACAGGTACTGGTAAAACAGAAGAAGAAGAATTCCGCGAAATTTACAACATTCGTGTTATTCCAATCCCAACCAACCGTCCAATCCAACGTATCGACCACTCAGACCTTCTCTATGCAAGTCTTGATGCAAAATTTAAGGCTGTAGTTGAAGATGTAAAAGCTCGTTACCAAAAAGGTCAGCCGGTCTTGGTAGGTACAGTTGCCGTTGAAACGAGTGACTTTCTTTCTAAGAAATTGGTAGCAGCAGGTGTTCCTCACGAAGTCTTGAATGCGAAGAACCACTACAGAGAAGCGCAAATCATCATGAACGCTGGTCAACGTGGCGCGGTTACCATCGCAACCAACATGGCCGGTCGTGGTACCGACATTAAACTTGGTGAAGGGGTTCGTGAGCTTGGTGGACTTTGTGTTATCGGTACAGAGCGTCACGAAAGTCGCCGTATTGATAATCAGCTTCGTGGACGTTCAGGGCGTCAAGGAGACCCAGGTGAGTCACAATTCTACTTGTCTCTTGAAGATGATTTGATGAAACGTTTCGGTTCAGAACGTTTGAAAGGTGTCTTTGAACGACTCAACATGTCTGATGAAGCCATCGAATCTCGCATGTTAACGCGTCAAGTTGAAGCAGCTCAAAAACGTGTCGAAGGAAACAACTACGACACTCGTAAACAAGTCCTTCAATACGATGATGTTATGCGTGAACAACGTGAGATTATCTATGCGCAACGCTATGATGTCATTACTGCAGATCGTGACTTGGCACCAGAAATCCATGCTATGATTCGTCGTACCATTGGACGTATCGTGGATGCACATGCACGTTCTAAGGAAGATGAAAAATTAGAAGCAATCTTGAACTTTGCTAAGTATAACTTACTTCCAGAAGATTCAATTAGCCGTTCAGATCTTGCAGGTCTGTCAGACCAAGCTATCAAAGATGAACTTTTCCAACGTGCCTTGAAAGTCTATGACAGCCAAGTTGCTAAGCTTCGTGACGAAGATGCAGTGAAAGAATTCCAAAAAGTCTTGATTCTACGTGTTGTAGACAACAAGTGGACAGACCATATCGATGCTCTTGATCAGTTGCGAAATGCTGTTGGTCTTCGTGGATATGCCCAAAACAACCCTGTTGTAGAATATCAAGCAGAAGGTTTCCGCATGTTTAACGACATGATTGGATCGATTGAATTCGATGTGACCCGTTTGATGATGAAAGCACAAATCCATGAACAAGAACGTCCGCAAACTGAACACAATATCAGTACAACTGCGACTCGTAATATTGCAGCGCAGCAGGCAAGCCTTCCTGAAGATTTGGACTTGAGCCAAATCGGACGAAATGACCAATGCCCATGTGGATCAGGTAAGAAATTCAAGAACTGTCATGGTAAGAGACAATAATATGAGATAAGATACAGGCGGATACCTGGTAAAAATCATTTTTTGCTTGGTGTCCGTTTGCTTTATAAGGAGATGAATCATGGTATTTAAAGCTAAAAGTCCTAAAATTAACATTGAAGAAGTTCGCGCCTTGTCTAAATTAGAGGGAGCGGCTCTTGCGAGAAAAAATCAACGTGATCAGGAATTGGAAGCCATCATCCGTGGGGAAGACCAGCGTATTCTCTTGGTGATTGGACCATGTTCATCTGATAACGAAGAGGCGGTTCTCGAGTATGCCAAGCGTCTATCTGCTTTGCAAGAAGAGGTCAAAGAACGTATTTTTATGGTCATGCGTGTCTATACGGCTAAACCTCGTACCAATGGAGATGGCTATAAGGGCTTGATTCATCAACCAAATGCGACAGAAGCTCCTAGCTTGATCAATGGGATCAAGGCTGTTCGTCAGCTCCACTACCGCGTGATTACCGAGACGGGAATGACAACAGCGGATGAGATGCTTTATCCTGAAAATCTTCCGCTGGTGGATGATTTGATTTCTTATATGGCTGTTGGAGCTCGTTCTGTAGAGGATCAACAGCACCGTTTTGTAGCGAGTGGAGCAGATTTTTCAACAGGATTTAAAAATCCCACATCTGGAAATCTCAATGTTATGTTTAACGGGATTTACGCAGCGCAAAATAAACAGAGTTTCCTCTTCCTCGGTAAAGAGGTGGAAACAACAGGGAATCCATTGTCCCACGCCATTCTTCGCGGTGCCTTGAATGAATACGGGAAAAATATTCCTAACTACTACTATGACAATTTGATGGATACTATTGCCCAGTATGAAAAGATGGGCTTGGAAAATCCATTTATCATCATCGATACCAATCATGACAATTCAGGTAAGCAATATATGGATCAAATCCGTATCGTTCGTCAGACCTTGATCAACCGTGACTGGAATGAGAAGATCAAAAAATATGTTCGTGGTTTTATGATTGAGTCCTATCTAGAAGATGGACGTCAAAATGAACCAGAAGTTTTTGGTAAGTCCATTACAGATCCGTGTCTCGGATGGGACAACACAGAAGCACTTGTTCGCGAAATTTACCAAACGCTAGGAGAGTAAGATGGCATTTATCGAAAAAGGTCAAGAAATTGATATTGAAGCAATCAAGGCTGCGACCCAGTTGTCACCTGAAGCCTTGCGAAAGAAAGAAGCCCGCGATAGAGAGTTGGCAGCCATCATCTCGGGTGAGGACGACCGAATCCTTTTGGTGATGGGACCTTGCTCTTCAGACAATGAGGAAGCAGTGCTTGAATATGCTCGTCGCTTAGCAGACTTGCAGAAAAAAGTTGCAGATAAAATCTTTATCGTGATGCGTGTCTATACGGCTAAACCTCGTACTAATGGAGATGGCTATAAAGGCATGATTCATCAACCAAATACCAGCGAAGCGCCTAGTCTCATCAATGGTTTGCAGGCTGTTCGTCAGCTTCACTATCGTGTGATTACGGAGACGGGATTGACAACAGCTGATGAGATGCTTTATCCGTCAAATCTCGTTTTGGTTGATGACCTGGTCAGCTACCATGCTGTAGGGGCTCGTTCAGTGGAAGACCAAGAACACCGCTTTGTAGCGTCTGGTATTGATGCTCCGGTTGGGATGAAAAATCCAACATCTGGGAACCTTGGGGTCATGTTTAATGCCATCTATGCGGCTCAAAACAAGCAAACCTTCCTTTACCATGGCCAAGAAGTGGAAACTTCAGGAAATCCTTTGGCCCACGTTATCCTTCGTGGTGCCATGAACGAATATGGTAAAAATGAACCCAATTTCTACTATGAAACCCTCTTAAATGCCATCAATCGCTATGAGACTATGGGACTTGAAAATCCCTTCATTATCATCGATACCAATCATGACAATTCTGGCAAGCAATATATGGAACAAATTCGCATTGTTCGCCAAGCCTTGCTGAATCGTGACTGGAATGAAAAGATTAAAAAGACGGTTCGAGGCTTTATGATCGAATCTTACCTAGCGGATGGTCGTCAAAACCAACCAGAGGTCTTTGGTTGCTCCATAACTGACCCTTGTCTAGGTTGGGAAAATACAGTAGCCTTGGTAGAAGAAATTTATACCACCTTAACAAAATAAGTGAAAAGGATGGAGTTGGGGGAATCTCAGCTCCTTTTATGAGTATGATAGTTGGACACGGAATTGACATCGAAGAATTGGCTTCGATAGAAAACGCAGTTACACGACGTGAGGGCTTTGCTAAGCGCGTGCTGACCCCTAAAGAAATGGAGCGTTTTGCCAGTCTCAAAGGGCGCAGGCAGATCGAATACTTGGCAGGTCGTTGGTCGGCTAAGGAGGCCTTTTCCAAGGCTATGGGAACTGGTATTGGCAAACTGACCTTTCAGGATTTGGAAGTTTTGAACAATGAACGAGGCGCTCCCTATTTTAGTCAGGCACCATTTTCAGGAAAAATTTGGCTATCTATCAGCCATACAGATCAGTTTGTGACAGCCAGTGTCATTTTGGAGGAAAATCATGAAAGCTAGTCCACATAGACCAACCAAGGCTCTGATATATCTGGGAGCTATTCGACAAAATATTCAGCAAATGGGGGCTCATATCCCTGAAGGAACGCTCAAGTGGGCAGTGGTCAAGGCTAATGCCTATGGTCATGGGGCTGTTGCCGTTGCGATGGCGATTCAGGACGATGTTGATGGATTTTGTGTTTCCAATATTGATGAAGCTATTGAACTTCGTCTGGCTGGACTTAGCAAGAAAATCCTCATTTTAGGAGTTTCTGAGCTAGAAGCTGTTTCTCTTGCTAAAGAATACGACATCACCTTGACAGTGGCAGGATTGGAGTGGATTCAAGCGCTCTTAGCTAGGGGGACAGATTTATCTGGTTTAACAGTTCACCTCAAGATTGACTCAGGAATGGGACGGATTGGTTTCCGAGATTCCAGTGAGGCAGAGCAGGCTCAAGCCTTGCTCCAACAACACGGTGCTCGTGTTGAGGGGATTTTTACCCACTTTGCGACTGCAGATGAAGCATCAGATACTTACTTTAATATCCAGTTGGAACGATTTAAAACCATTCTGTCAAGCATGAAGGAAGTGCCAGAGCTAGTACATGCCAGCAATTCTGCCACGACTCTTTGGCATGCAGAGACTATTTTCAATGCCGTCCGTATGGGAGACGCCATGTATGGTCTCAATCCAAGTGGAGAGGTCTTGGACTTGCCTTATGACTTGGCTCCAGCCTTGAGTTTGGAGTCTGCCCTGGTTCATGTCAAGACAGTTCCATCTGGAGCTTGCATGGGCTATGGGGCGACCTATCAGGCGGATAGTGAGCAAGTCATTGCGACGGTGCCAATCGGTTATGCGGATGGTTGGACACGTGATATGCAGAATTTCTCTGTCTTGGTAGATGGAGAAGCTTGCCCAATCGTTGGACGGGTTTCTATGGACCAAATCACCATTCGTTTGCCTAAGGTTTACCCGCTAGGAACAAAAGTCACCTTAATTGGCTCCGATGGTGACCAGGAAATCACAGCAACTCAGGTAGCGACCTACCGTGGAACCATTAACTATGAGGTGGTTTGCCTCCTCAGCGACCGCATTCCGAGAGAATATCATTAAAAAGAAAGGAGTGGAGCATGAATCTACACCAACCCTTGCATGTCTTACCTGGTGTGGGACCAAAGTCAGCAGAGAAATACGCCAAACTAGGAATTGAAAACTTGCAAGACCTCTTGCTCTACTTTCCTTTCCGTTATGAAGATTTCAAAACCAAGCAGGTGCTGGAGCTGGAAGATGGCGAAAAGGCTGTTCTGTCTGGTCAAGTCGTGACTCCTGCCAGTGTTCAGTATTATGGTTTCAAGCGTAATCGCCTGCGTTTTAGCCTCAAGCAGGGAGAAGTCGTTTTTGCGGTGAATTTCTTTAACCAGCCCTATCTGGCTGATAAGATAGAGTTGGGAGCAACCCTTGCTGTCTTTGGAAAATGGGACCGCGCCAAAGCCAGTCTGACTGGGATGAAGGTCCTAGCTCAGGTGGAAGATGACCTCCAACCTGTCTATCGTCTGGCTCAAGGAATCAGTCAGGCAGGGCTGGTCAAGGTCATCAAGACAGCTTTTGATCAGGGATTGGATCTCTTGATAGAGGAAAATCTTCCCCAGTCTTTACTTGATAAATACAAACTCATGTCCCGTTGCCAGGCTGTCCGCGCTATGCATTTTCCAAAGGATTTGGCAGAATACAAGCAGGCCCTTCGCCGTATCAAGTTTGAGGAACTCTTTTATTTTCAAATGCAGTTGCAGACGCTCAAGTCTGAAAATAGAGTTCAGGGAAGCGGTCTGGTTCTGAATTGGTCTAAGGAAAAGGTGACAGCTGTTAAGGAAAATCTTCCTTTTGCTCTGACCTCAGCTCAGGAAAAGAGTTTGCAGGAAATTTTGACCGACATGAAGTCCGACCACCACATGAATCGTCTCCTGCAAGGGGATGTGGGGAGCGGAAAAACGGTGGTTGCTGGTTTGGCCATGTTTGCGGCGGTGACGGCTGGCTACCAGGCAGCTCTCATGGTGCCAACAGAAATCCTTGCGGAGCAACACTTTGAGAGTTTACAGAACCTTTTTCCAGACTTGAAACTGGCTCTCTTGACAGGTTCCTTAAAAGCTGCAGAGAAAAGAGAAGTTTTAGAGACCATTGCCAAGGGTGAGGCCGACCTTATTATCGGAACCCATGCTTTGATACAAGATGGGGTGGATTATGCTCGTCTTGGATTGATTATCATTGATGAGCAGCACCGTTTTGGTGTGGGCCAAAGGCGTATTTTACGGGAAAAAGGGGACAATCCTGACGTTCTCATGATGACGGCGACGCCCATTCCACGAACCTTGGCTATCACAGCCTTTGGCGATATGGATGTTTCTATTATTGACCAGATGCCAGTAGGGCGGAAGCCGATTGTGACGCGCTGGATCAAACATGAGCAGTTGCCTCAGGTCTTGACTTGGTTAGAGGGAGAAATTCAAAAAGGTTCTCAAGTCTATGTCATCTCTCCCTTGATTGAAGAATCTGAAGCTTTGGATTTGAAAAATGCCATTGCCTTATCTGAGGAGTTGACAGCTCATTTTGCAGGAAAGGCAGAGGTTGCTCTGCTACATGGTAAGATGAAGAGTGATGAAAAAGACCAAATCATGCAGGATTTCAAAGAGCGAAAAACAGATATTCTAGTATCTACAACTGTTATCGAGGTTGGGGTCAATGTCCCCAATGCGACCGTCATGATCATCATGGATGCCGATCGGTTCGGTCTCAGTCAGCTTCACCAGCTCAGAGGTCGTGTTGGTCGGGGGGACAAGCAGTCCTACGCTGTTCTTGTAGCTAATCCCAAGACTGACTCTGGGAAGGACCGCATGCGCATCATGACAGAAACGACTAATGGATTTGTCCTTGCGGAGGAAGATTTGAAAATGCGTGGTTCTGGTGAGATTTTTGGAACTAGACAGTCAGGACTTCCAGAGTTTCAAGTGGCGGATATTATCGAAGATTTTCCTATTTTAGAAGAAGCCAGAAAGGTTGCCAGCTACATTAGTTCTATGGAAGGTTGGAAAGAGGATCCAGAATGGCACATGATTGCTCTCAACCTAGAAAAGAGAGAACATCTGGATTAAGCCTTTTCTAAGAAATCTATAAGCTAGCTTTTAGGTTTGGGTCTTATACTAGAGTCATCAAAAAGAAACGAGGACTCTCATATGACGATTAAAGTGACCTACCAAAAGAAATTTCAGACTTTCAAACTAGAGAAAGGAGCTAGCACCTATTGATAACCAAAGAGCGGAAACGCTCTTTTTATTTTTAAAACTACTTTCAGGCGATAGGTTTGAGGAAAGAGAATCTAAAATCACTTTCTATTTAGCATTCTTTCTTGCATTGCCTTCCTAGATATGCTAGAGTTATGATAGCGATTACAAAACTAAAGGAGCATGCTATGAAAAATCCAGCTTTACTAGAAGAAATCAAGACTTATAAAGGAAGGGATGAGGTTCCAGAAGACTTTGATGCTTTCTGGGATGAAGAGGTCAAAAAAGTTTCATCTCTTCCAGCCTACCAGTTGGAGGAAAGAGATTTCCACATTCCCCAAGTCAAGTGCTATGAGCTAACCTTTGAAGGAACTAATGAAGGCAAGGTTTATGCACGTGTCATCCTTCCAAAGAGTGAGGAGAAAGTTCCGTTAATCTTCCATTTCCATGGTTATATGGGACGTGGTTGGGACTGGGCTGACATGCTGGCCTTTACCGTGGCTGGTTACGGTGTTGTCTCCATGGATGTGCGGGGTCAGTCGGGCTACTCGCAAGACGGCTTGCGCTCACCACTAGGAAATACGGTGAAGGGGCATATCATCCGTGGTGCTGTGGAAGGCCGGAATCATCTCTTTTATAAGGATGTTTATCTGGATATTTACCAGTTGGTTGAAATTGTTGCCAGTCTGCCTCAGGTGGATGAGAAGCGGCTTTCTAGCTATGGTGCCTCACAAGGAGGGGCTTTAGCTTTGGTTGCAGCAGCGCTCAATCCTCGGATTCAGAAAACAGTTGCCATCTATCCTTTCTTGTCAGACTTTAGGCGAGTACTTGAGATTGGCAATACCAGTGAAGCCTATGATGAACTCTTCCGTTATTTCAAGTTCCACGATCCCTTCCATGAAACAGAGGATGAAATCATGGCGACTCTTGCCTATATCGATGTGAAGAATCTTGCCCATCGTATCAAAGGAGAGGTCAAGATGATTACGGGCTTGGATGACGATGTTTGCTATCCTATTACCCAGTTTGCGATTTACAACCGCCTAACTTGCGACAAGGCCTATCGCATCATGCCAGAGTATGCTCACGAAGCCATGAATGTTTTTGTCAATGACCAAGTCTATAACTGGCTCTGTGGCAGTGAGATTCCTTTTAAGTACGTAAGATAATGAATGAGAGAGCCCAGGAGCTCTCTTTTTATGTCCAAAACCTGAAAGTACTTTTAGAAAATTTAAAATATTAAAATATTCTTAAAAGTAAAATCTATTCTGTGGGAACACAGATATAAATATAAGACTTTATTGTATAATAAAGGAAAAGTCACTTGTGAAAGGAGGAAAAAGGCTGCCGGGTGGTTAAAAACTCGGGCTCAGCAGAAAATGGGAGAGGAT
This sequence comes from Streptococcus sp. SO2, assembly GCF_030440025.1. The sequence goes on along the minus strand of NZ_JAQFJH010000001.1, from coordinate 487,542 downwards.
TGGGAGCTCTCATTAAGTTGGATACTTTCTTGTAAAACTTGTCTCTTGAGAGACAATAAAAATTTTCAAAGAAAAAGAAAGCGCTTTATTTTATGAAAAATGAAAGGACAAACATGAATTACAAATCTTTAGATCGGAAACAGCGATACGGAATTCGAAAATTTGCAGTTGGGGCGGCATCTGTAGTGATTGGTACAGTAGTATTTGGAGCAAATCCAGTCTTAGCTCAAGAGCAAGCCAATGCAGCAGGAGCCAATACAGAAACTGTCGAACCTGGTCAAGGTTTATCAGAATTGCCAAAAGAAGCGTCCTCGGGAGATCTTGCTCATTTGGATAAGGATTTGGCTGGTAAATTGGCAGCAGCACAAGACAACGGCGTTGAGGTGGACCAAGATCACTTGAAAAAAAATGAGAGTGCAGAATCAGAAACCCCATCCTCTACGGAAACCCCTGCAGAAGAAGCAAATAAGGAAGAGGAATCAGAGGATCAGGGTGCTATTCCTCGTGACTATTACTCAAGAGATTTAAAAAATGCTAATCCTGTCCTTGAAAAAGAAGATGTTGAAACCAATGCAGCAAATGGTCAGAGAGTTGATTTATCAAATGAACTAGACAAACTAAAGCAACTAAAAAATGCTACAGTTCACATGGAGTTCAAACCAGATGCATCAGCTCCACGCTTTTACAATCTCTTCTCTGTATCCAGTGACACCAAGGAAAATGAGTACTTTACTATGTCAGTCCTTGATAATACAGCTCTTATTGAAGGGCGTGGCGCTAACGGAGAACAGTTCTATGATAAGTATACAGATGCTCCTTTGAAAGTTCGCCCTGGACAATGGAATTCTGTGACCTTTACTGTCGAACAACCGACAACGGAGTTACCTCATGGTCGAGTTCGTCTCTATGTGAACGGTGTCTTATCTCGAACAAGTCTAAAATCTGGGAACTTCATCAAAGATATGCCAGATGTTAATCAAGCTCAACTTGGATCAACCAAACGGGGCAATAAAACAGTTTGGGCATCAAACCTACAAGTACGAAACTTAACCGTTTATGATCGTGCTTTAAGCCCAGATGAAGTTCAAACACGGAGCCAATTATTTGAAAGAGGTGAATTGGAACAGAAACTTCCTGAGGGAGCAAAAGTCACTGAGAAAGAAGACGTCTTTGAAGGTGGTAGGAACAATCAACCAAATAAAGATGGTATCAAGAGTTATCGTATCCCAGCTCTTCTCAAGACAGATAAAGGAACGCTGATTGCTGGAACGGATGAAAGACGTTTGCACCATTCTGACTGGGGAGATATTGGGATGGTTGTTCGTCGCAGCTCAGATAATGGAAAAACATGGGGAGACCGAATCGTAATCTCAAATCCTCGTGACAATGAGCATGCTAAACATGCAGATTGGCCATCTCCAGTTAATATTGATATGGACTTGGTGCAAGACCCTGAAACAAAGAGAATTTTTGCAATTTACGACATGTTCCTTGAAAGTAAGGCAGTGTTTTCTCTGCCAGGGCAAGCTCCGAAAGCTTATGAACAAGTGGGAGATAAAGTTTATCAAGTTTTATATAAGCAAGGAGAATCAGGTCGCTATACGATTCGAGAAAACGGAGAGGTTTTCGACCCTCAAAATAGAAAGACAGATTATCGTGTTGTCGTTGACCCTAAAAAACCAGCCTACAGCGATAAGGGAGATTTGTATAAAGGGAATGAGCTAATCGGAAATATTTATTTTGAATATAGCGAAAAGAATATTTTTAGAGTTTCCAATACCAACTACCTATGGATGTCCTACAGTGATGACGATGGGAAGACTTGGTCTGCACCAAAAGATATTACACATGGGATTCGGAAAGATTGGATGCACTTCCTAGGAACTGGACCTGGTACGGGGATTGCCTTGCGTACAGGACCTCATAAGGGAAGACTGGTGATTCCAGTTTATACAACAAACAACGTTTCCTATCTAAGTGGTTCTCAATCATCTCGTGTAATTTACTCAGATGATCATGGTGAAACATGGCAAGCAGGGGAAGCAGTTAATGATAACCGTCCAGTAGGCAACCAAACCATTCATTCTTCAACCATGAATAATCCAGGCGCCCAAAATACGGAGTCAACTGTTGTTCAGTTGAATAATGGAGATCTCAAGCTCTTTATGCGTGGGTTGACTGGCGATCTTCAGGTTGCGACCAGTCATGATGGAGGAGCAACGTGGGATAAGGAAATCAAACGTTATCCTCAAGTAAAAGACGTTTATGTTCAAATGTCCGCTATTCACACCATGCATGAAGGAAAGGAATACATTCTACTTAGCAATGCTGGTGGTCCTGGACGCAACAATGGTTTGGTTCACCTGGCTCGTGTTGAGGAGAATGGTGAGTTGACATGGCTGAAACACAATCCTATACAAAGTGGTAAGTTTGCTTACAACTCACTCCAAGAACTTGGAAATGGCGAATATGGTTTGCTTTATGAGCATGCGGATGGCAATCAAAACGATTATACTTTATCCTATAAGAAATTCAACTGGGATTTCTTAAGCAAAGACAGAATATCTCCTAAAGAAGCAAAAGTGAAATATGCTATCCAAAAATGGCCAGGTATTATTGCCATGGAGTTCGATTCGGAAGTATTGGTCAACAAGGCTCCGACCCTTCAATTGGCAAATGGCAAGACAGCAACCTTTATGACCCAGTACGATACAAAAACTCTCCTATTCACAATAGATCCAGAGGATATGGGTCAAAGGATTACAGGTTTGGCTGAGGGTGTAATTGAAAGCATGCACAATTTACCAGTTTCTTTAGCTGGCTCTAAACTAAGCGATGGTATTAATGGCAGTGAAGCTGCTATTAATGAGGTGCTGGAGTACACAGGTGGTGTCAATGCTGAGGAAGCCCCAGTGGCAGAGATGCCAGAGTACACCGGTCCATTATCAACAGTAGGCGAAGAAGCAGCACCAACGGTTGAAAAACCTGAATTCACAGGAGGTGTTAATGCTGAGGAAGCCCCAGTGGCAGAGATGCCAGAGTACACCGGTCCATTAGCAACAGTAGGCGAAGAAGCAGCGCCAACGGTTGAAAAGCCTGAATTTACAGGTGGGGTCAACGCTGTTGAGGCAGCGGTCCATGAGCTTCCAGAGTTTAAAGGTGGTGTCAATGCGGTTCTAGCAGCCTCAAACGAGCTTCCGGAATATAGAGGAGGTGCTAACTTTGTCTTGGCAGCTTCAAATGACCTGCCAGAGTACGTAGGTGGCGTCAATGGCGCTGAGGCGGCAGTCCATGAACTTCCAGAGTATAAGGGAGAAACCAAACCAGTCTTAGCGGCTACAAATGACAAACTATCTCTAGGAAAAGATGTTACCTATCAAGCTCCAGCAGTTAAACAAACGGGTCTACCAAATACTGGAAGCAAGGAAACAAGCTCACTGATTTCCTTTGGTCTTGCAGGTGTTCTTTTATCCTTGTTTGCATTTGGCAAGAAGAGAAAAGAATAATAAGCAAAAGTATTTAAATAAGTCTCATAAGAGATAGCAGGTTTTTCAGCCTGCTATCTTTCTTTATTACATTCAGGTTGATTCGAAATCATAAGAAGTCTGAAACTACTTTCAGGATAGTCTGTTCTATAAAATAGTTTTGAAACTGAAATCTATTCTACCACAAGCTATTGAAAGCGCTTAACAAATGATATATAATAAGCCCATAAGAACAAGAAAGGGAGGAAAGAGGATGCCACAGATCAGCAAAGAAGCCTTGATTGAACAGATCAAAGATGGAATCATTGTCTCTTGCCAGGCACTTCCTCACGAACCGCTTTATACAGAAGCGGGAGGAGTCATTCCCTTGCTAGTCAAAGCGGCTGAGCAAGGTGGAGCAGTCGGTATCCGAGCAAACAGTGTTCGTGATATCAAGGAGATCAAGGAGGTTACGAAACTCCCGATTATCGGGATTATCAAACGTGACTATCCGCCACAGGAGCCTTTCATTACAGCTACGATGAGAGAAGTGGATGAACTGGCTGAACTAGATATTGAGGTCATTGCTCTGGATTGTACCAAACGTGAACGTTACGATGGTTTGGAAATCCAAGACTTTATCCGACAAGTCAAAGAAAAATATCCGCATCAACTCTTGATGGCTGATACCAGCACGTTTGAAGAAGGAATTGCAGCGGTTGAAGCAGGTGTTGATTTTGTTGGAACAACCCTATCAGGTTATACCTCTTATAGTCCGAAGGTAGATGGTCCAGACTTTGAACTGATCAAAAAACTCTGCGATGCCGGCGTGGATGTCATCGCTGAAGGGAAGATTCATACACCAGAACAAGCTAAGCAAATCCTTGAATATGGGGTGCGAGGTATCGTTGTTGGTGGAGCGATTACTAGACCAAAAGAGATTACGGAACGCTTTGTTGCCGGTCTTAAATAACACAATCTCAAAACAGAGGAGAGTGGTCGATGCGTCGGACAAAATGAAAACGTATACAAATATAAAGAACTCATTATCCAATATGGATACGCTTATCAATTAGGAGAATACAAATGAAATTTAGAAAACTAGCTTGTACAGTACTTGCAGGTGCTGCGATTCTTGGCCTTGCTGCTTGTGGTAACTCTGGTGGAAGCAAAGATGCTGCAAATTCTGGTAGCGATAGCGGAAAAACAGAAATCACTTGGTGGGCATTCCCAGTCTTCACACAAGAAAAAACGGGTGACGGTGTTGGAACTTATGAAAAATCAATCATCGAAGCTTTTGAAAAAGCAAATCCAGATGTAAAAGTGAAATTGGAAACCATCGACTTCAAGTCAGGTCCAGAAAAGATCACAACAGCTATCGAAGCGGGAACAGCGCCAGACGTACTCTTTGACGCACCAGGACGTATCATCCAATACGGTAAAAATGGTAAATTGGCTGAGTTGAACGACCTTTTCACAGATGAATTCGTCAAAGATGTGAACAACGAAAACATCGTACAAGCAAGTAAGGCTGGAGACAAAGCCTACATGTATCCAATCAGTTCAGCACCATTCTACATGGCAATGAACAAGAAAATGTTGGAAGATGCTGGTGTAGCTAACCTTGTTAAAGAAGGTTGGACAACTGATGACTTTGAAAAAGTTTTGAAAGCCCTTAAAGATAAAGGCTACACTCCAGGTTCATTGTTCAGTGCTGGTCAAGGGGGAGACCAAGGAACACGTGCCTTCATTGCAAACCTTTACGGTGGTTCTGTAACAGATAAAGATGTAACTAAATATACAACTGACGATCCTAAATTCGTCAAAGGTCTTGAAAAAGCTGCTAGCTGGATTAAAGACGGTTTGTTGAACAATGGTTCACAATTTGACGGTGGAGCAGACATCCAAAACTTTGCCAACGGTCAAACTTCATACACAATCCTTTGGGCACCAGCTCAAAACGGTATCCAAGCGAAACTCTTGGAAGCAAGTAAGGTAGATGTGGTAGAAGTACCATTCCCATCAGACTCTGGTAAACCATCTCTTGAATACCTTGTAAACGGATTTGCAGTATTTAACAACAAAGACGATAAGAAAGTCGCAGCTGCTAAGAAATTCGTTCAATTCATCGCAGATGACAAAGAATGGGGTCCTAAAGACGTAGTTCGTACAGGTGCTTTCCCAGTTCGTACTTCATTTGGTAAACTTTATGAAGACAAACGTATGGAAACAATCAGTGGCTGGACTAAATACTACTCACCATACTACAACACTATCGATGGATTTGCTGAAATGAGAACACTTTGGTTCCCAATGTTGCAATCTGTATCAAATGGTGACGAAAAACCAGCGGATGCTTTGAAAGCCTTCACTGAAAAAGCTAACGAAACCATCAAAAAAGCTACAAAACAATAAGCACTAAGTCAGATTGATTCCCCCCTTTTCCCTGTGCACTATGGTGTAAGAAAAGGGGGACTTTTATTTGAAATGGTAGGAACTGTCACGAAATTAAAATGAAGTTCTTACATAAGCGAATCTTAAAAAATTTCATTTTGGTTTTAAAACAGTTCAAGAAAATCAAAAACTATTCTATTTGAAAGAGAGGTGCCGACTGTGAAAGTCAATAAAATTCGTATGCGGGAAACAGTGATTTCCTACGCTTTCCTAGCACCAGTGTTATTCTTCTTTGTCATCTTTGTCTTGGCTCCTATGATTATGGGATTCATTACAAGTTTCTTTAACTACTCCATGACTAAATTTGAGTTTGTGGGCTTGGACAACTACATTCGTATGTTTAAAGATCCTGTCTTTATGAAGTCTTTGATCAATACCGTTATCCTGGTTATTGGATCTGTTCCGATTGTGGTTCTCTTCTCGCTCTTTGTAGCATCTCAAACCTATCATCAAAATGCCATTGCCCGTTCTTTCTATCGTTTCGTCTTCTTCCTTCCTGTAGTTACAGGTAGTGTTGCCGTAACGGTTGTATGGAAATGGATCTATGACCCACTATCAGGGATTTTGAACTTTGTCCTTAAGTCAAGCCATATCATCAGCCAAAACATTTCTTGGCTGGGTGACAAAAACTGGGCTTTGCTAGCGATTATGATCATCCTTTTGACAACATCTGTTGGTCAACCGATTATCCTTTATATCGCTGCCATGGGGAATATTGACAACTCACTTGTTGAAGCAGCGCGTGTTGACGGTGCGACTGAGTTTCAAGTCTTCTGGAAGATCAAATGGCCTAGCCTTCTTCCAACAACTCTTTACATCGCAATTATTACGACTATCAACTCATTCCAATGTTTCGCCTTGATTCAGCTCTTGACTTCTGGTGGTCCAAACTACTCAACAAGTACCTTGATGTACTACCTTTACGAAAAAGCCTTCCAATTAACAGAGTACGGCTATGCAAATACCATCGGTGTCTTCTTGGCAGTGATGATTGCCATTGTCAGCTTTGCTCAATTCAAGATCCTCGGAAACGACGTAGAATACTAAAGAAAGGAGACAGTTATGCAACCTACACAAAAGAAACCTTTAACAGCTTTCACTGTTATTTCAACGATTATCTTGCTCTTGTTGACCGTGCTGTTCATCTTTCCATTCTACTGGATCTTGACAGGGGCCTTCAAATCACAACCTGATACCATTATGATTCCGCCACAGTGGTTCCCTAAAATGCCAACCATGGAGAACTTCCAACAACTCATGGTGCAAAACCCTGCTATGCAGTGGATGTGGAACTCTGTATTTATCTCACTGGTAACCATGTTCCTAGTCTGCGCAACCTCTTCTCTAGCAGGTTATGTCTTGGCTAAAAAACGTTTCTACGGTCAACGCATCCTCTTTGCAGTCTTTATCGCTGCCATGGCGCTTCCAAAACAAGTTGTCCTTGTACCATTGGTACGTATCGTTAACTTCATGGGAATTCACGATACTCTTTGGGCAGTTATCTTGCCTTTGATTGGATGGCCATTTGGGGTCTTCCTCATGAAACAGTTCAGCGAAAACATCCCTACAGAATTGCTTGAATCAGCTAAAATCGACGGTTGTGGTGAGATTCGTACCTTCTGGAGCGTAGCCTTCCCTATCGTGAAACCAGGATTTGCAGCCCTTGCGATCTTTACCTTCATCAATACTTGGAACGACTACTTTATGCAGTTGGTTATGTTGACTTCACGTCAAAACTTGACCATCTCACTCGGGGTTGCGACCATGCAGGCCGAAATGGCAACCAACTATGGTTTGATCATGGCGGGTGCAGCTCTTGCAGCCGTGCCAATTGTAACCGTCTTCCTTGTCTTCCAAAAATCCTTCACACAGGGGATTACTATGGGAGCGGTCAAAGGTTAAGAAAAGTAAATTAGTGTATCAAGATTGCAGAAGTGGTCTTGACATGCCATGGAAATACAGAGTTATAAGTGTCTACAAAATGGAGAGTATGCAGTTACTTCGTGAAGTTTTGTCAGACACTTATAAACTTAAGAATGAACTCTTTTCATGATACTAGTTAGAGTAGGTTCGTTTTATGGTGGCTATTTTCCGCTTTAGTGGTATCTAAGATAAGAATCTTACGCTTATCTTAGACGGAATTTTGAGACTGACGATGAAAGAGCAAAAGGCTCAAAAATTAGGAATGAAATACCGAAGAAATTTGCTTCCGTCCGCACTATTACAGGGAAATAGAGAAGGATAATTCGAAACTGAAAAATAGTAACTATCAGAAACGAAGGAAACAGTATGATTTTTGACGATTTGAAAAACATCGCCTTTTACAAGGGTATCCATACCAATCTAGACAAGGCTATCGACTATCTCTATCAGCACCGTAAAGATTCTTTCGAACTCGGTAAGTATGAGATTGACGGGGACAAGGTCTTTCTAGTTGTGCAGGAAAATGTCCTCAATCAAGCTGAAAATGATCAATTTGAGCACCATAAGAACTATGCAGACTTGCATTTGCTGGTAGAAGGACATGAATATTCGAGCTACGGTTCACGTATCAAAGACGAAGCAGTAGCATTCGACGAAGCGAGCGACATTGGCTTTGTCCATTGTCATGAAAAATACCCACTCTTGTTGGGCTATCACAATTTTGCAATTTTCTTCCCAGGAGAACCTCATCAGCCAAATGGCTACTCAGGGATGGAAGAAAAGGTTCGCAAATATCTCTTTAAAATTTTGATTGATTAAAAGAATCAGGAGGAGCAAACATGGCACAAAAAGGGGTAAGCCTTATCAAGGCAGCATTTGATACAGATAATTTTCTCATGCGTTTCAGTGAGAAGGTCTTGGATATCGTGACAGTCAATCTTCTTTTTGTCGTCTCTTGTTTGCCCATCGTGACGATTGGAGTGGCAAAAATCAGCCTCTATGAAACCATGTTTGAGATTAAGAGAAGCAGACGGGTACCAGTATTTAGAACTTATATAAGGGCCTTCAAGCAAAATTTGAAACTGGGGCTTCAGTTGGGTCTGTTAGAGTTAGGCATTGTGTCATTAAGCCTTCTAGACCTCTATCTCTTCTGGGGACAGACTGCTTTGCATTTCCAGATTGTGAAAGCTATATGTTTGGGGATTCTCATCTTCCTCACTCTCGTGATGCTGGCTAGTTATCCCATCGCTGCGCGCTATGATTTGTCTTGGAAAGAAGTGCTGCAAAAAGGGCTTATCTTGGCAAGTTTTAACTTTCCTTGGTTCTTCCTCATGTTAGCCATTCTCTTTCTTATAGTGATGGTTCTTTATCTATCCGCCTTCACTCTCCTTTTGGGTGGGTCAGCCTTTATCCTCTTTGGCTTTGGTTTACTAGTTTTTCTCCAAGCAGGATTGATGGAGAAAATCTTCGCCAAATACCAGTAGGATGGCTTGTTTCTGAAACTACTTTCAATCGTTACAGTTTCTAAAATACAAGTAGAAACTAAAATCTAAGTGTATACAAGATATTGAAAGCGATTTTCACAAGGTGTATACTAAACTTGTAAAAAATAGAACTGCTCTCAGCAGAAAAAAAAGAAATCTTAGGAGAAAATCTATGTCAGATTTGAAAAAATACGAAGGTGTCATTCCAGCCTTCTACGCATGTTATGATGATCAAGGAGAAGTCAGTCCAGAGCGTACACGCGCCTTGGTTCAATACTTTATTGATAAGGGAGTTCAAGGTCTCTATGTCAATGGTTCTTCTGGTGAATGTATTTACCAAAGTGTGGCAGATCGCAAATTGATTTTGGAAGAAGTCATGGCAGTTGCCAAAGGGAAATTGACTATCATCGCTCATGTAGCTTGCAACAATACCAAAGACAGTATGGAACTTGCTCGCCACGCAGAAAGTTTGGGTGTAGATGCTATTGCAACGATTCCACCGATTTACTTCCGCTTGCCAGAATACTCAGTTGCCAAATACTGGAACGATATCAGTGCTGCAGCTCCAAATACAGACTATGTTATCTACAATATTCCTCAATTGGCAGGTGTTGCTTTGACTCCAAGTCTCTACACTGAAATGTTGAAGAATCCTCGTGTTATCGGTGTTAAGAACTCTTCTATGCCAGTTCAAGATATCCAAACCTTTGTCAGCCTTGGTGGAGAAGACCACATCGTCTTTAATGGTCCAGATGAACAGTTCCTAGGTGGACGCCTCATGGGTGCTAAAGCTGGTATCGGTGGTACTTATGGTGCGATGCCAGAACTCTTCTTGAAACTCAATGAGTTGATTGCTGAGAAAGACTTGGAAACAGCGCGTGAATTGCAGTATGCTATCAATGCAATCATTGGCAAGCTCACTTCTGCACATGGAAATATGTACGGTGTGATTAAGGAAGTCTTGAAGATCAATGAAGGCTTGAACATTGGATCAGTTCGTTCACCATTGACGCCAGTGACTGAAGAAGATCGACCAGTTGTAGAAGCAGCAGCGCAATTGATTCGTGAAACCAAGGAGCGCTTCCTCTAATCCATAAGGAGGTATTTATGACACACTACGTTGCAATTGATATCGGTGGAACCAATATCAAATATGGTTTGATTGACCAAGAAGGTCAACTTGTTGAATCGCATGAAATGCCAACTGAGGCGCATAAGGGTGGACCTCATATCTTACAAAAGACAAAAGATATCGTAGCCAGCTATTTAGAAAAAGGCCCAGTAGCAGGTGTTGCCATTTCTTCTGCAGGAATGGTGGATCCTGATAAGGGTGAGATTTTTTATGCTGGTCCTCAGATTCCCAACTATGCAGGAACCCAGTTCAAGAAGGAAATTGAGACGAGCTTTAATATCCCTTGTGAGATTGAAAATGATGTCAACTGTGCAGGTCTTGCTGAGGCAGTATCTGGTTCAGGCAAGGGAGCGAGTGTCACACTTTGCTTGACCATTGGAACCGGTATCGGTGGTTGCTTGATTATGGATGGGAAAGTCTTCCATGGATTTAGCAATTCGGCCTGCGAAGTCGGTTACATGCACATGCAGGATGGAGCTTTTCAGGATCTTGCTTCTACGACAGCCTTGGTTGAGTATGTAGCAGTAGCTCATGGAGATCCAGTTGATCAGTGGAATGGCCGACGCATCTTCAAGGAAGCTACCGAAGGAAACAAGATCTGTATGGCAGGTATTGACCGCATGGTAGACTATTTAGGAAAAGGTCTGGCAAATATTTGCTACGTTGCCAATCCAGAAGTAGTCATTCTCGGTGGCGGTATCATGGGACAAGAGGCTATCCTCAAACCAAAGATCCGCACAGCCTTGAAGGCCGCCTTGGTACCAAGCTTAGCTGAAAAAACACGATTGGAATTTGCCCATCATCAAAATACAGCAGGGATGTTGGGTGCCTATTATCATTTTATACTCAATGAAAATCAAAGAGCAAAGTAGGAAGCTAGCCGTAGGCAGTACTTGAGTACGGCAAGGTGAAGCTGACGTGGTTTGAATTTGATTTTCGAAGAGTATCAAGACAAAACAATCCTAGTTTGGAGCTATAGAATTAAGAAAAACACTGAATCACTACTCGAGTGAAAACTGTTTTGCTTAATTTTTTTTGATGATAGAAAAACTGTCAAGTATATGAAAAGTAGTGGAAAGACAAAGAGAATTACAAAAAAAAGAACGATAGGAGCAGATTTCCTACCATCGAAAAATATATGAGAGGAGATAGCCTTAGAAGACGGTACAAGCTCTCTACTTTGTTTCTAAATACTAAACCTAATCCAAGAAGAAAAAAGTGATATAATGAGATGGACGAGAAATTGACAAATTGGGATTTTGTTAGGAGGCGAGGCTAATTGAAAGAATATATTTTGAGTTTAGAAAAAGAATTCTCTTTGATAGAAAATGGCTTTAAAGAGCAAGAAAAAAGAGCATTTGCTGATTATAAATCTAATAATAATGAGTATAGCAAAAAATTAGCATTTTTAGCTTATAAATCCAATGTATATCAAGTTAGAATGTATGGTGTGTTTCTCTTTGGATATTTATCATCAGATGAAGAAATTTTAAGATTTATGAGAGATGAAGTTTCTAAAGACGATAATTGGAGAGTTCAAGAAGTATTAGCAAAGGCATTTGATGAATTTTGTAAGAAAACAGGTTATGAAAATTCACTTTCTATTATTGATGAATGGCTACAAAATAGCAATCCAAATACAAGAAGAGCAGTTACAGAGGGTTTGAGAATATGGACAAGTAGACCGTATTTCAAGGAAAATCCGAATGAAGCTATTGAAAGAATTGCAAACTTAAAAGAAGATGGAAGCGAATATGTAAGAAAATCTGTTGGAAATGCTTTAAGGGATATTAGTAAGAAATTCCCAGAGTTGATTAAAATTGAACTTGATAGTTGGGATTTAGAAAGTAAAGAAATAAAGCAAGTTTACAAGCTGGCGAGTAAATTAATTGTATGACAATACCCAGTTTGTTAAAGTAAAACAATTAAATAAGATTATAGAGAGGAAGTAAAAGCAAATAGCCGATACTTCCTTTTTTGTTGTCAAAAATTCAAAAAAGGAAAGGGGAATTTATGGCAGAACTGAAAAACATAGATAAAAAATCATTAGCACAAAGAGAAAGATTGGAAAGATCACTTATGAGCCTATTATCATTTCAAAACAAAACAATCCTAGTTTGGTCCAACCAAACTAGGATTTTCTAGCGCGTTTTTGTCTACGATAGCCGTTGAGTTTTTTATTTTCCCAATAGCTATTAAAGATTTTTTCCTTGCTCTCACGATTGATTTCTAAAAAGTAAGCATAAATCAAATCTGTTAAAAAGAGCATAGGGAGCTGAGCGGAAATACGCTGGATATATGAAGATTGGCTATGACTTGCGACTAGGACGGTTTCGGTGTAGGCCTGACAGTCTTTGCTAGGAGAACTGGTAAAGAGAATGGTCTTGGCGCCCATATCCTTGGCATCCAGCAAACTATCTAGGACAGATTGGGTAGTGCCAGACAGGGAAAAACCTAGCACCAAACAATTTTCATCCATGATACTGGTCGTCCAAGCAAAACCATCTTGATCGGTTAAGGCTTCGCAGACCACACCTAATCGCATAAAACGTAGCTTCATCTCACGGGCAATCAGACCAGAACTTCCCGTCCCAAAAAAGTAAACCCGTTCAGCATCATCGATTAGCTGAGCAACTCGTTCAAGTTGCGCTTCATCAATCAAATCCTGCGTGTGTTCCCGCATGATGCTGTAGCTTCGTAAAACTCGTTTGGTCAAGGGACTGTGTTTGTGTGAATGAGTGTCCTGTTTACTAGCCTGGTGTTGGTATTGAAAAACAAATTCTCGGTAGCCTGTAAAACCACACTTTTTGGCAAAGCGAGTCAGAGCTGCTTGGGAGATATGTAATTTCTGGGTAACTTGCTGAGAAGAAAGATCATCTTGGATCGTTTCAGGTTGTAAAAAATAGCGAGCGATTTCTTGCTCAAGCTCGGTTAATTCTTCAAAATGGAGGTCGATTATGGTTGCGATATCCTGCTTTTTCATGGAGCTCCTTTTCATGAGTCAAAGTCTTAAAAGTTAACGCTTTCCTAACTATTACTATCATTATATCATAGAAGTTAGGATAACCAAATAAAAAGGCATTTTCAGTTGAAAGTCAAAAAATGCTTCGACTTTTCCAAGAGTTTCTCCGTAAAATATGGTACAATGAAATATACTGAGCTTCACCTGTTTGCTCTATTATTTTAGGGAAAATAAAGGTGGAAATCGGGAATTTTTCTAGAAAAGAGTCTTAGTTGTATGAGAAAATTCAATAGCCATTCGATTCCGATTCGGCTTAATTTATTATTTGCGATTGTCATCCTGCTCTTTATGGCCATTATTGGTCGTTTGTTATACATGCAGGTGCTCAATAAAGATTTCTATGAAACAAAATTGGCCTCAGCCAGCCAAACAAGGGTAACAACCAGTTCAGCTCGTGGACAGATCTATGATGCGGCAGGGAAACCCTTGGTAGAAAATACTGTCAAGCAAGTTGTTTCTTTCACACGAAACAATAAAATGACAGCAACTGAATTGAAGGAGACAGCCAAGAAACTCCTCACGTATGTAAATGTAACCTCTCCTGATCTGACAGATCGACAGATTGCAGACTACTACTTGGCGGACCAGGATATTTACAAAAAAACAGTCGAATCCTTGCCAAGCGACAAACGCCTGGATTCAGATGGGAACCGCTTATCGGAAGCGACACTTTACAATAATGCGGTTGAAAGCATTGACGTGAGTCAACTTAATTATACAGATGACCAGAAAAAGGAAATCTATCTCTTTAGTCAGCTCAATGCCGTTGAAAATTTTGCAACGGGAACCATTTCTACGGACGCCTTAGATGATACCCAAGTTGCTCTCGTTGCATCAGCGTCCAAGGAATTACCAGGTATCAGCATTTCAACCTCATGGGATCGTAAAGTACTGGATACATCTTTATCAACAATCGTTGGTAGCGTTTCAAATGAGAAGTCAGGACTTCCAGCTGAGGAAGTTGATGCTTATCTCAAAAAAGGGTATTCTCTCAATGACCGAGTGGGAACTTCCTATCTTGAAAAGCAATATGAAGATGTTCTTCAAGGCAAACGCTCCGTCAAAGAAATCCACCTCGACAAACACGGAAATATGGAAAGTGTGGAAAATGTCGAAGAAGGAAGCAAAGGAAACAATATCAAGTTAACGGTTGACCTAGCTTTCCAGAATGGTGTGGATGACCTACTCAAGAGTTACTTCAACTCAGAGTTGGGCAATGGTGGAGCCAAATATTCTGAAGGAGTCTACGCCGTAGTCCTCAATCCTAAAACCGGAGCAGTTTTGGCCATGTCAGGTGTCAAGCATGATGTCGAATCCGGAAAATTAAGTTCAGATTCGCTTGGAACGATAACCAATGTCTTTGTGCCAGGATCTGTCGTTAAGGCAGCGACCATCAGCTCTGGTTGGGAAAATGGAGTCTTGTCAGGTAATCAAACCTTGACAGACCAGCCGATTGTTTTCCAAGGTTCGGCCCCTATCAATTCATGGTATACCTTGTCCTATGGCTCTTTCCCTATCACAGCAGTTGAGGCTTTGGAATACTCTTCTAATACTTACATGGTTCAAACTGCGCTAGGAATCATGGGACAAACCTACACACCAAATATGACAGTCGCAACGGGACAGTTAGAGACTGCAATGGGCAAATTGCGATCAACCTTTGGGGAATATGGACTCGGAGCTTCAACAGGGATTGACCTCCCAGATGAATCTACAGGATTTACGCCAAAAGAATTTGATTTGGGGAACTATATCAATAATTCCTTTGGTCAGTTTGACAACTACACACCGATGCAGCTAGCCCAGTATGTCGCAACCATTGCAAACAATGGCGTACGTTTGGCTCCTCACATCGTTGAAGGGGTTTATGGAAACAATGACCAAGGTGGCTTAGGCAGTCTAGTTCAGGAAACAGCTGCCAAGGAAATGAACAAGGTCAATATCTCAGAAGCCGATATGGCTATCTTGCACCAAGGTTTCTATCAAGTTTCGCATGGAACGAGTGCCCTTACGACAGGTCGTGCCTTTTCAAATGGCGCAGCCGTATCCATCAGTGGGAAAACGGGTACTGCCGAAAGTTACGTTAATGGCGGTCAAAAAGCTAATAACACCAATGCCGTCGCTTATGCACCGTCGGATAATCCCCAAATTGCGGTCGCAGTCGTCTTTCCTCATAACACCAACCTAACAAACGGTGTTGGACCTTCCATTGCGCGCGACATTATCAACCTCTATAACCAACACCATCCAATGAATTAGAAAGGAACTTATGCTGTATCCAACACCTATTGCCAAGCTGATTGATAGCTATTCAAAGCTTCCGGGTATCGGGATTAAAACGGCTACCCGCCTAGCCTTCTATACCATTGGAATGTCTGATGATGATGTCAATGAATTTGCCAAAAATCTCCTGTCTGCTAAGCGGGAATTGACCTATTGTTCCATCTGTGGCCGTTTAACGGATGATGATCCTTGCTCGATCTGTACGGACCCGACTCGAGACCAGACAACCATCTTGGTGCTAGAGGATAGTCGCGATGTGGCTGCTATGGAAAACATCCAAGAATACCACGGACTCTATCACGTCTTGCACGGCCTCATTTCTCCGATGAATGGTATCAGCCCAGACGATATCAACCTCAAGAGTCTCATGACCCGTCTTATGGATAGTGAGGTTTCAGAAGTGATCGTGGCAACCAATGCGACAGCGGATGGAGAAGCGACATCTATGTATCTCTCTCGTCTCCTCAAGCCAGCTGGCATCAAGGTCACTCGCCTAGCACGAGGACTAGCCGTGGGAGCAGATATCGAGTATGCGGACGAAGTCACACTCTTACGAGCCATTGAAAATCGGACAGAGTTGTAGGAGTAGACAATTTACGAACTAAATTTATTCATAAGAAAATTAAGGAGACCGACTTTGATGTTATAGGTCTCTTTTATGTTTCTTGAATTCTAGTACCATGTTCAAGTTTCAAAAAAGAAGCAAATATGATATACTAAAGAACGAGTATTCTATTAGAATTGGAACAAATAATATGAAACAAACGATTATTCTTTTATACGGTGGACGGAGTGCAGAGCGTGAAGTCTCTGTCCTTTCAGCTGAGAGTGTGATGCGTGCGGTCAACTACGATCGTTTCACTGTCAAAACTTTCTTCATCAGCCAATCAGGTGACTTTATCAAAACGCAAGAATTTAGCCAGACTCCAGGTCAAGAAGATCGTCTCATGACTAATGCGACTATTGACTGGGATAAGAAAGTTGCACCAAGTGCCATCTACGAAGAAGGTGCAGTGGTCTTTCCGGTTCTTCATGGTCCGATGGGAGAAGATGGTTCAGTTCAAGGATTCTTAGAAGTTTTGAAAATGCCCTATGTTGGTTGCAATATCTTGTCATCAAGCCTTGCCATGGACAAAATTACGACTAAGCGTGTTTTAGAATCAGTAGGGATTGATCAAGTACCTTATGTGGCCATTGTCGAAGGCGATGATGTGACTGCTAAAATCGCTGAAGTTGAAGAAAAATTGACTTATCCAGTCTTCACGAAACCGTCAAACATGGGTTCAAGTGTCGGTATTTCTAAGTCTGAAAACCAAGAAGAACTCCGTCAAGCCTTGGAACTCGCCTTCCAATATGACAGCCGTGTCTTGGTAGAGCAAGGGGTGAATGCTCGTGAAATCGAGGTTGGTCTCTTGGGCAACTATGATGTGAAGAGCACGCTTCCTGGTGAAGTGGTCAAGGATGTTGCCTTTTATGACTACGATGCCAAATATATCGATAACAAGATTACCATGGACATCCCAGCCAAGATTAGTGATGATGTAGTAGCTGTCATGCGTCGAAATGCTGAAACAGCCTTCCGTGCAATCGGTGGCCTCGGTCTGTCTCGTTGTGATTTCTTCTATACAGATAAGGGCGAGATTTTCCTAAACGAGCTAAATACCATGCCAGGTTTTACCCAGTGGTCTATGTATCCACTACTTTGGGACAATATGGGAATCAGCTACCCAGAACTAATCGAGCGTTTGGTTGACCTTGCTAAGCAAAGTTTTGACAAGCGCGAAGCGCATTTGCTATAAAATGAAAGAGAGGGTAGAAGCCGGAACTATCACTGCAAGGTGAGTCGAGTTCTCGGACTTCAACCCTTTTTAAAGGAGTAGAAATGAAATTAACAATCCATGAAGTGGCCCAAGTTGTAGGAGCTAAAAATGACGTTAGTCTTTTTGCGGACGTTCAGTTAGAAAAGGCTGAGTTTGACAGTCGTTTGATTGGGACAGGTGATTTGTTTGTGCCACTTAAAGGTGCGCGTGACGGTCATGACTTTATCGAAACAGCTTTTGAAAATGGTGCAGTAGTAACCTTGTCTGAGAAAGAGGTTGCAAATCATCCCTACATTCTAGTAGACGACGTTTTGACTGCCTTTCAAACCCTCGCCGCCTACTATCTTGAAAAAACGGCAGTTGATGTCTTTGCCGTTACGGGTTCAAATGGTAAGACAACGACCAAGGATATGTTGGCGCATTTACTGTCAACAACCTACAAGACCTACAAAACTCAAGGCAATTACAATAACGAGATTGGTCTTCCTTACACAGTTCTTCATATGCCAGATGATACTGAAAAATTGGTCTTGGAAATGGGGCAGGATCACTTGGGGGATATCCATCTCTTGTCTGAATTGGCTCATCCTAAGACAGCCATTGTGACCTTGGTTGGAGAGGCTCATTTGGCCTTTTTCAAAGACCGTTCTGAGATTGCCAAAGGAAAAATGCAGATTGCAGATGGTATGGCTTCAGGTTCTTTGCTTCTGGCACCAGCTGACTCGATTGTAGAGGACTACTTGCCTACAGATAAAAAGGTGGTTCGTTTTGGGCCAGGAGCAGAGCTGGAAATCACAGACTTGGTTGAGCGCAAGAATAGTCTGACCTTTAAGGCCAATTTCTTGGAGCAAGCCCTCGATTTGCCAGTGACAGGTAAGTACAATGCCACCAATGCTATGATTGCTGCTTATGTGGCTCTTCAAGAAGGAGTGTCAGAGGAGCAAATTCATCAGGCCTTTCAGAACCTAGAATTGACCCGCAATCGTACTGAGTGGAAGAAAGCAGCCAATGGAGCAGATATTCTGTCTGACGTATACAATGCTAATCCAACAGCTATGAAGTTGATTTTGGAGACATTCTCTGCCATCCCAGCCAACGAAGGAGGCAAGAAAATCGCTGTCTTGGCAGACATGAAGGAACTCGGAGACCAGTCTGTCCAACTCCATAACCAGATGATTTTGAGCCTATCGCCAGATGTGGTGGATACCGTGATTTTCTATGGAGAAGATATTGCGGAATTAAGCCAGCTGGCTAGTCAAATGTTCCCAATCGGTCACGTTTTCTACTTCAAGAAAACAGCTGACGAGGACCAATTTGAAGACCTAGTCAAGAAGGTTAAGGAAAGCCTTGGAGCCAATGACCAAATTTTGCTTAAAGGCTCTAACTCCATGAATCTAGCCAAGCTGGTAGAAAGTTTAGAAAATGAATGCAAGTGATTTTACCAAGTATCTGCAAAGAATGCTAGCCATTACGGATACTGGATTAACCTTTACAAAAGATCCTTTCGACCGTGAGCGCTACGAGGACTTGCGAATCCTGTTATCTGAAATGTTGAATCAGGTATCAGACCTCGATGCAGAAGAAGTGGCAGAAGTCATGAAACCGACTTCCGCTTATGCAACTCCTCTGATGGACGTCCGTGCTTGGATTGTTGAGGATGAAAAAGTATGTTTAGTTAGAGGAAAAGGGGAGGATAGTTGGGCTTTGCCAGGTGGATTTGGTGAAGTCGGCTACTCTCCAACCGAAAATATTCTTAAAGAAATTGAAGAAGAAACTGGTTTTACAGCAAAAGCTGAAAGGCTGCTTGCAGTTTTTGATACCAATCGTTTCCAACTACAGAGCAAACAATATGCAAAGTTTGTCTTTGAATGTCAACTTCTTGACGGACAATTTCAAGAAAATCAAGAAATTGCTGACCTTCAATTTTTTGCCATTGACCAATTGCCAGTCTTATCTGAAAAACGCATCACCAAGGAGCAAATGGAGATTCTTTGGCAAGTATATAAAGGACAAAGAGACCAATATCTTGACTGAGAAGATTATTATCGTATTTCTGAATTCATTTTTTTCTATTGGCATGGTATAATATGTGAGAAGATTTTGAAATAATGAGGAATATTAAATGAATTTATGGGATATTTTCTTTACGACGAAAGCCACAGAACCACCCCAATTTGATCTTGTCTGGTATGTAAGTTTATTTACTTTATTAGCTTTGACCTTCTATGCTTCTTATCGCTATTACGATAAAAAAGTCTATCAACGTTTTTTCCAAATTTTACAAGCTGTCCAGTTGATTCTTCTCTATAGTTGGTACTGGGGAAATCACATGCCGCTGTCAGAAAGTTTACCATTTTATCATTGTCGTATGGCGATGTTTGTAGTGCTGTTACTTCCTGGTAAGTCAAAATACAAGCAATATTTTTCTCTACTTGGAATCTTTGGAACGCTTGCGGCTTTTGTGTATCCAGTACCCGATGCCTATCCTTTTCCCCACATAGCCATCCTGTCTTTCATTTTTGGTCACCTAGCTCTTCTAGGAAATTCTTTGGTTTATTTATTTAGACACTATGACCCTCGATTATTGGATGTTAAGGGGATTATTTTATTAACCTTCTCACTTAATGCTCTGATTTTTGTGGTTAATTTAGTGACTGGAGGAGATTATGGATTCTTGACAAAGCCACCATTGGTTGGTGATCATGGCTTAGTGGCCAATTACCTGATTGTGTCGCTAGTATTAGCTACAGCTATTAGTTTGACCAAGAAAGTATTAGAAGTTTTTTTAGAGCAGAAAGCAGAAAAAATACTTGTGAAGAAAGCTTAATTTTAAGCTTTCTTTTTTTGTAAAAAACGATACTTTTTTTAAAGTAAGGCTGTTAAGATAAAAAAATAGAAATAAAAAGTGAAAAAATGACTAGGAAATTTATCAAAATCTAAGCACAATAAGATATTTTGTGTTATAATATTCTTTGAATAGCTATGCCCAAACATAGTTATTAAATAGAAGTGAGAAACTTGGAAGACAGAGAGGATGCGATGTAATGACTAGAGATGGTTTTTTTACAGGCTTAGATATCGGAACTAGCTCGATTAAAGTGCTAGTAGCTGAGCATAGAGATGGCGAAGTAAATGTAATTGGTGTTAGCAATGCCAAAAGTAAAGGTGTAAAAGACGGAATTATTGTTGATATTGAAGCAGCTGCTTCAGCGATCAAATCCGCAATCACACAGGCAGAAGAGAAAGCTGGTATTTCTATTAAGTCTGTTAACGTTGGCCTTCCAGCAAACCTCTTGCAAGTTGAACCAACACAAGGAATGATTCCTGTAACTTCAGATACCAAAGAAATCACGGATCAAGATGTTGAAAATGTTGTCAAATCAGCTTTGACTAAGAGCATGACTCCTGATCGTGAAGTGATTACCTTTATTCCAGAAGAATTCATCGTGGATGGTTTCCAAGGTATCCGTGACCCTCGTGGTATGATGGGTGTTCGCTTGGAAATGCGTGGCCTGCTTTACACAGGTCCTCGTACGATTCTACACAATCTTCGCAAGACGGTTGAGCGTGTAGGTATTCATGTTGATAATGTGATTATTTCACCTTTGGCAATTGTCAACTCCGTTCTTAACGAAGGCGAACGCGAATTTGGTGCGACTGTCATTGACATGGGTGGAGGTCAGACTACTGTAGCGACTATCCGCAACCAAGAATTGCAGTTCACTAACATCTACCAAGAAGGTGGAGATTACGTTACTAAAGACATTTCTAAAGTCTTGAAAACATCTCAAAAAATTGCAGAAAGTTTGAAACTGAACTATGGTGAAGCTTACGTTCCACTAGCAAGTAACGAAACTTTCCAAGTTGAAGTAATTGGTGAAGTAGAACCTGTTGAAGTAACAGAAAGCTACTTGGCAGAAATTATCTCAGCACGCATCAAACATATCTTTGACCAAATCAAACAAGAGTTGGAAAGAAGACACTTGTTGGATTTGCCAGGAGGTATCGTCCTTATCGGTGGAAATGCAATTTTGCCAGGAATTGTTGAATTAGCCCAAGAAGTATTTGGTGTTCGCGTAAAACTCCATGTACCAAATCAAGTTGGAATTCGCAACCCTGCATTTGCTCACGTGATTAGCTTGTCTGAGTTTGCTGGTAAATTGACTGAAGTCAATCTTCTTGCTCAAAAAGCAGTTAAAGGAGATGAGTTCCTTCGTCAAAAACCAATCAACTTTGGCATTCCAAATCAACGTTTGAATCCAGTAGCGCAACCAAGTCCAGCACAAGCAGCTCCAGCTGAAACTGTGACGGATGCTCCAGTTGCTCCTAAGGAAGAATTCCAAGCAAGTTCTCAAAGTAAACCGAAGCTAACAGAACGTTTCCGTGGTTTGATCGGAAGCATGTTTGATGAATAAAAGAGGATAAGAAATTATGACATTTTCATTTGATACAGCAGCAGCTCAAGGCGCAGTTATTAAGGTAATTGGTGTCGGTGGTGGTGGTGGTAACGCCATCAACCGCATGGTTGACGAGGGTGTTGCTGGTGTAGAATTTATCGCAGCCAACACTGATGTACAAGCCCTTAGCAGTACGAAAGCAGAAACAGTTATCCAACTTGGTCCAAAATTGACTCGTGGTTTGGGTGCTGGAGGACGTCCAGAAGTTGGACGTAAAGCTGCAGAAGAAAGTGAAGAAGCTTTGACGGAAGCTATCACTGGAGCGGACATGGTCTTTATCACTGCAGGTATGGGTGGTGGATCTGGTACAGGTGCAGCCCCTGTTATTGCACGTATCGCTAAAGATCTTGGTGCTCTTACAGTTGGTGTTGTGACACGTCCTTTCGGATTTGAAGGAAGCAAACGTGGCCAGTACGCTGTAGAAGGAATCAACGAACTTCGCGAGCATGTTGATACTTTGTTGATTATCTCTAATAACAACTTGCTTGAAATTGTTGATAAGAAAACGCCACTTCTTGAAGCTCTTAGCGAAGCAGATAACGTTCTTCGCCAAGGTGTTCAAGGGATCACTGACTTGATCACGAATCCAGGATTGATTAACCTTGACTTTGCTGACGTGAAAACTGTAATGGCCAACAAAGGGAATGCCCTTATGGGGATCGGTATCGGTAGTGGTGAAGAACGCGTTGTTGAAGCGGCTCGTAAAGCTATTTACTCTCCACTTCTTGAAACAACTATTGATGGTGCAGAGGATGTCATCGTCAACGTTACTGGTGGTCTTGACTTGACTTTGATTGAAGCAGAAGAAGCTTCAGAAATTGTCAACCAAGCAGCTGGTCAAGGTGTAAACATCTGGCTTGGAACATCAATTGACGAAAGCATGAAGGATGAAATCCGTGTTACTGTTGTAGCGACAGGTGTTCGTCAAGAGCGCGTGGAAAAAGTAGTTGGAGCTCGTAACAACCAACCAGTTGGACGTCCATCAACTAAAGCGCCACAAGCACACACATTTGACCGTCAATTCGACTTGGAAGAGACAGCAGAATTGCCTAAATCAAGCCCACGTCGTTTTGAAACAAACCAAGCCTCTGCTTTTGGAGACTGGGATTTGCGTCGTGAGTCTATTGTTCGCCAAACAGATCCAGTTGTTTCACCAGTAGAACGCTTCGAAACACCAGTTTCACAAGATGAAGATGAATTGGATACACCTCCATTCTTCAAAAATCGTTAATCAATGAATTTGAAAAAAAATACTGAATTAGTTTTTCAGCAAATAGCTGATGCTAGTCAAGAAGCCAACCGTGCTCTAGATGCTGTTTCAGTAATCGCAGTGACAAAGTATGTAGATGTACAAACAGCGGAAGCCTTGCTTCCGCTTGGTGTCCGTCATATAGGTGAAAATCGAGTCGATAAATTTTTAGAAAAATATCAGGCCTTGAAAGATTACCCAGTTACTTGGCATTTAATAGGAACACTACAGAGACGGAAAGTGAAAGAAGTAATCCCATTTGTGGATTACTTTCATGCTTTAGACTCCTTAAAGTTAGCCCAGGAAATTCAAAAGAGAACAGATCATGTTATCAAGTGTTTCTTGCAGGTCAATATTTCTGGGGAAGAAAGCAAGCATGGGTTTTCAAAAGAAGAATTGCTAGAACTTTTGCCAGAATTGGCTAAGTTAGATCAGATTGAGTATGTTGGTTTAATGACCATGGCTCCTTTTGAGGCAGACAGTGATGAATTGAAAGAAATTTTCAAGGATACGCAGGCTCTGCAAGCAGAAATTAGAGAAAAACAAATCCCTAATATGCCGATGACAGAGCTAAGCATGGGAATGAGTCGTGATTTTAAAGAAGCGATTCAGTTCGGCTCAACCTTTGTTCGAATCGGTACAGCATTTTTTAAATAGGAGAGAGCTATGTCTTTAAAAGATAGATTCGATAAATTTATAGATTATTTTACAGAAGACGGAGAAGAAACGACTAACTACCAGACTCAACAAGAGGAAACAGTTAGCCCAGCCATCTCATCTTCTAAAGAATTACCAGCACCTGCTCAGTCAGGATCAGCTAAAGATGCAAATATCACTCGTCTTCATGCGCGACAGCAAGAATTGGCAATGCAAAGCCATCGTTCAGATGAGAAAGTGACAATTGATGTTCGCTATCCAAGAAAATATGAAGATGCAACTGAAATTGTAGATTTGTTGGCTGGAAATGAAAGTATTTTGATTGATTTCCAATATATGACAGAGGTTCAAGCCCGTCGTTGCCTTGATTACTTGGATGGAGCCCGTCATGTCTTGGCTGGAAATATGAAAAAAGTTGCGAGTACGATGTATCTATTGACGCCTGTCAATGTTGTCGTGAATATTGAAGATATCAAGCTTCCAGATGAATCACAAAGCGCTGAGTTTGGTTTTGATATTAAACGAAATAGAGCAAGATAATGATTTTCTTAATTCGTTTAATCCAAAATGCGGTTAGCATTTATTCCATCATTCTCGTTGCATTTGCTCTTCTTTCATGGTTTCCAAATGCCTATGAAAGCCAGCTAGGTCGCTTAGTTATCAGACTTGCTCGCCCAGTTATTGAGCCCCTTCGTAAGCTCAATCTACAATTTGCTGGTCTTGATTTTACGGTTTGGGCAGCGCTGATTCTGATTCAGTTTGTTGGAAATCTCTTAACACGACTAGTCTTATTACTATGACAGCAAATCGAGCCATTTATCAGCATTTTTCCCAAGATGATATTCCCTTTATTGATAAGGGGTTAGAGTGGATCAAGCGGGTAGAAGATACCTATGCACCGGTACTTACTCCTTTTATCAATCCCCATCAGGAACAGATTTTGAGGGTACTAGCTGGGACATATGGACTGGGTTGCCAAAGTAGTGGTGATTTTCTTCCGACAGAGTCGGTTCGAGTTCTTCTCTATCCAGATTACTTTGAACCGGAGATATCAGACTTTGAAATGGCCTTGTTGGAAATTTGCTATCCGAGTAAGTTTGAGCAACTGAGTCATGGAAAAATATTGGGAACAATTATCAACCAACTAGGAATTGACCGTAAATTATTTGGTGATATCTTGGTAGATGAAAAGAGAGCACAGATTTTTGTCAATCGTGATTTCATTCCTCTTTTTCAGGATGGAATAAGAAAGATTGGCAGACTTCCTGTATCGCTGGAGGAACGTCCTTTTACCGATAGGATTTTGTCTAAAATTGATTATAGAGAACGAGAAATTTTAGTTTCGAGTTTTCGATTGGATGCCCTCTTATCAAGTGCCTTGAAATTATCTAGAAACCAAGCTAGTCAACTGATAGAGAAAAAATCTGTCCAGGTAAATTATCATGTGGTTGAAAAATCTGATTACCAGGTTGCAGTTGGGGATTTGATCAGTGTGAGAAAGTTTGGTCGTTTGAAAGTTGTCAAAGACAATGGTCAGACCAAAAAGGATAAGAAAAAACTAACAGTCAGGCTACTTTTAAGCAAGTGAGAAAAAATATGTCGATTACACCACAAGAAATAAGTGATAAAGCTTTCTCAAGAACATTCAGAGGCTACAATCAGGAAGAAGTTGACCTATTTCTAGATAAGATTTACTTTGAATTAGAGGAGATG
The DNA here is from genome assembly GCF_030440025.1 of Streptococcus sp. SO2. The sequence continues at coordinate 461,884 of NZ_JAQFJH010000001.1, read as the reverse complement.
ATTCGATACAAAGATGAAACTGAACTCTATATCAAAAAACTAGAAGAACGTCTTTCCTATTATACGAATGATATTCCTAAGAGAACAGTAACAAGCGAGCAAGAACCAGAAGCAATTAATGATTCTATTTTTTATTAAGTAAGTGAGGAAAAGTATGCCAATTACATCGTTAGAAATTAAAGATAAAACCTTTGGTACAAGATTTAGAGGTTTTGATCCAGAAGAAGTAGACGAGTTTCTGGATATCGTTGTTCGTGACTACGAAGACTTGGTTCGTAGCAATCACGATAAAGAGACACACATCAAGAGTTTGGAAGAACGTTTGTCTTACTTTGATGAGATGAAGGATTCCTTGAGTCAGTCAGTTTTGATTGCTCAAGATACAGCGGAGCGTGTTAAACAAGCTGCTCAAGAACGTTCAAACAATATTATTCAACAAGCTGAACAAGATGCTCAGCGTTTGCTTGAAGAAGCGAAATACAAGGCAAATGAAATTCTCCGTCAGGCTACAGATAATGCGAAGAGAGTGGCTGTTGAGACAGAAGAGTTGAAGAATAAGAGCCGTGTATTCCATCAACGCCTCAAGTCTACGATTGAAAGTCAATTGGCTATTGTCGAGTCATCTGATTGGGAAGATATTCTTCGCCCAACAGCTACTTACCTTCAGACAAGTGATGAAGCCTTTAAAGAAGTGGTGGGTGAAGTTCTTGGTGAAACTGTATCTTTACAACCAGAGGAAGAGCCTATTGATATGACTCGTCAATTCACACCAGAAGAGGTTGCTGAATTGCAAGCTCGTATCGAGGCTGGTAACAAAGAATTAGCTGAGTTTGAAGCTCAACAAAACCAACAGACAGAAGAAAGTGACCAGCATGAAGAGTCAGTTGAAGTAGAAGCTACTGCGGCAACTGAGAACGATGCAAATAAAGAATCTGTTCTTATCCTATAAAAAAATGTGAGAACAAGATCCAACCAACTATATTTTCAGCGAGCGGGAGATGGTGAGAGTCCTGCAATCCCTAGTGGTTAGATTATCCTCTCAACGAATCTAATCTGAAAACAGTAAGACTAGACGTCCCCCACGTTACGGGAAAAGAGGAAAAGAGACCCTGTCTTTTTTCGAACAAAGGTGGTACCACGATTTTCGTCCTTTTTGCGAATCGTGGTTTTTATTTTGTCATTTTAAATTAAAGGAGTAACAATGAAACTTAAAGAAACCCTCAATCTAGGGAAAACAGACTTTCCTATGCGTGCTGGTCTTCCAACCAAAGAACCAGTTTGGCAAAAAGAATGGGAAGAAGCAAAACTTTACCAACGTCGTCAAGAATTGAACCAAGGAAAACCGCATTTCACCTTGCATGATGGACCTCCGTATGCAAACGGAAATATCCACGTTGGACATGCCATGAACAAGATTTCTAAAGATATTATTGTTCGTTCTAAGTCTATGTCTGGATTTTATGCTCCTTATATCCCAGGTTGGGATACTCATGGTCTGCCAATCGAGCAAGTCTTGGCAAAACAGGGCGTTAAACGCAAAGAAATGGACTTGGTTGAGTACTTGAAACTTTGCCGCGAGTACGCTCTTTCTCAAGTTGATAAACAACGTGAAGACTTTAAACGTTTGGGTATTTCTGGTGACTGGGAAAATCCTTATGTGACTTTGACTCCAGACTATGAAGCAGCTCAGATCCGTGTCTTTGGTGAGATGGCTAAAAAAGGCTATATCTACCGTGGTGCCAAGCCAGTTTACTGGTCATGGTCTTCTGAGTCAGCCCTTGCTGAAGCGGAAATTGAGTATCATGACTTGCTTTCAACTTCCCTTTACTATGCTAACCGCGTCAAAGACGGAAAAGGTGTGCTAGATACAGACACTTACATCGTAGTTTGGACAACTACTCCATTTACCATTACAGCTTCTCGTGGTTTGACTGTTGGAGCGGATATTGATTACGTAGTCGTACAACCTGCTGGTGAGACTCGTAAGTTTGTGGTTGCTTCAGAATTGTTGAATAGCTTGTCTGAGAAATTTGGTTGGGCTGATGTTCAGGTCTTGGCAACCTACCGTGGTCAAGAATTGAACCACATTGTGACAGTCCACCCATGGGATACGGCTGTAGATGAGTTGGTAATCCTGGGTGACCACGTTACGACTGACTCTGGTACTGGTATTGTCCATACAGCCCCTGGTTTTGGTGAGGACGACTACAATGTTGGTGTTGCCAACGGCCTTGAAGTTGCTGTAACAGTTAACGAACGCGGTATTATGATGGAAAATGCTGGTCCTGAATTTGCGGGTCAGTTCTATGACAAGGTTGTGCCGACTGTTATCGAAAAACTGGGCGATTTGCTCCTTGCTCAAGAAGAAATCTCTCACTCATACCCATTTGACTGGCGTACCAAGAAACCAATCATCTGGCGTGCTGTTCCACAGTGGTTTGCCTCTGTATCTAAATTCCGCCAAGAAATCTTGGATGAAATTGAAAAAGTGAAGTTCCACTCAGAATGGGGTAAAGTTCGTCTTTACAATATGATTCGTGACCGTGGCGACTGGGTTATCTCTCGTCAACGTGCTTGGGGAGTTCCCCTTCCTATCTTCTATGCTGAAGACAGAACGCCAATCATGACTGCTGAGACTATTGAACATGTAGCTCAACTCTTTGAGGAACACGGTTCTATCATCTGGTGGGAACGTGATGCTAAGGACCTCTTGCCAGAAGGATTTACTCATCCAGGTTCACCAAATGGCGAGTTCAAGAAAGAAACAGATATCATGGACGTATGGTTTGACTCAGGTTCATCATGGAATGGAGTAGTGGTCAACCGTCCAGAACTCAAATATCCAGCAGATCTATACCTTGAAGGTTCTGACCAGTACCGTGGTTGGTTCAACTCATCACTTATCACATCTGTTGCTAACCATGGCGTTGCTCCTTACAAACAAATCTTGTCACAAGGTTTTGCCCTTGATGGTAAAGGTGAGAAGATGTCTAAATCTCTTGGAAATACCATTGCTCCAAGTGATGTTGAAAAACAATTTGGTGCGGAAATCTTGCGTCTCTGGGTAACAAGTGTGGACTCAAGCAATGACGTGCGTATCTCTATGGATATCTTGAGCCAAGTCTCTGAAACTTACCGTAAGATCCGTAACACTCTTCGTTTCTTGATTGCCAACACATCTGACTTTAACCCAGCTCAAGACGCAGTAGCTTACGATGAGCTTCGTTCTGTTGACAAGTACATGACCATCCGCTTTAACCAGCTTGTGAAAACGATTCGTGATGCTTATGCCAACTTTGAATTCTTGACAATCTACAAGGCCTTGGTGAACTTCATCAACGTTGATTTGTCAGCCTTCTACCTTGACTTCGCTAAAGACGTTGTTTACATCGAAGGTGCCAAATCACTCGAACGCCGTCAAATGCAGACTGTGTTCTATGACATTCTTGTGAAAATCACCAAACTCTTGACACCAATCCTTCCGCACACAGCAGAGGAAATCTGGTCATATCTTGAGTTTGAAGCTGAAGACTTCGTTCAATTGTCTGAATTACCAGAAGCTCAAACTTTTGCCAACCAAGAAGAAATCTTGGATACATGGTCAGCCTTCATGGATTTCCGTGGACAAGCTCAAAAAGCCTTGGAAGAAGCGCGTAATGCAAAAGTAATCGGTAAATCACTCGAAGCCCACTTGACAGTTTATCCAAATGAAGTGGTGAAAACTCTTCTTGGAGCAGTGGATAGCAATGTAGCTCAACTTTTGATCGTGTCAGAATTGACCATCGCTGAAGGTACAGCTCCAGAAGGCGCAGTTAGCTTTGAGGATGTTGCCTTTACAGTTGAACGCGCTGCAGGTGAAGTTTGTGACCGTTGCCGTCGTATCGACCCAACAACAGCAGAACGCAGCTACCATGCAGTCATCTGTGATCACTGTGCAAGCATCGTAGAAGAAAACTTTGCAGATGCAGTTGCAGAAGGATTTGAAGCCAAATAATCAGATTAGAAATATGTCTTCTCATAGTTTAAGGTGAGAGGAAAGGTAAAAGAGAGAAAGTCATTTCTCTCTTTTTTTGCTGGTAAAAGCTTAGGACAAAGATGTAGAAATTCAACATTTTTAAGGAAAGTTTTAAGTTGATTTTTTGAGATTTTTTAAAAAGAGGAGTCGTTTTTCGGTACTTTTAAAAAGCATGTGTTGCTTCTAAAAATCGCGACAAATAATTTGAATAATCAAGTGAAATCAGGTAGAATAGAAAGGATTGAATAATATATTGAAAAGGAAATCTTTAGAATGACACATCAGTTTTATGGAGAAAAACGACAGCGCTTTTCTTTCCGGAAGTTGTCCGTTGGGCTCGTTTCGGCGACTATTGGAAGCTTCTTTTTGAGTGGGCAAATAACTGGGGACTTGACTTCTGTAAAGGCAGCAGAAATTCAAAGTCAGCAGTCTGCTCATGTCAAATACCACTACGTAGTGGAGTCTGAATTGACGGAGGCAGAGAAGAGTGCCTTGATAAGGGAGATTCCAAAGCATGTTGAGGATGCTTCAGAGACCTATTACTTAGTTTATCGTCCGACTACTCAAGGGGATTCATCTGGAGTATTGCCTAAGACAGGTCACTCCGGCCTTTGGGAATCAACTTTTACAGCGATGGGTCTTGCATTACTAGTGCTTGTAGTAGTTAGAGGCAGAAATGGGAAGAGGTATTTATCTTCTATCTTGTTGGTAACTGGAATGGGATCCATACTGCTATCTCCAACAGTCTTAGCAGTGACGAATATCGAGCTCGCTGCATATAATCAAAGTCTTAACTTGGGTTTTGGAGATGCACTGCCAGCGCCATTGAAAATTGATGGTTACGACTATATCGGTTACTTAAAGAATGAAGAACAAAATGATAGTCATTTAGCTCATTCTGTTCAGAAGGAAAATCCGACACTTGACTTGGAGAAAGAGAAGGGAAGTGAACTTAAACCGAGTGAAACAAATCTTGATATGAAAGAGATTGTTTCAGATAAGGGGGATGCTTTAACTGAGGAAGAAAGAGAAGCTATAGCTGCTAAGGAGAGAGAGTCTGCTCGTCTAAGCACCGTTTATGACTTGCCAGAACTAAAAATTAGTGAGCAGGAGTCAGTTCAAGAACTTCCTTATCAGACAAAATACCAATATACCGATGAATTGGCTCAAGGGCAATCAAAAGTCATACAATCAGGTGTTCGAGGTCAACGTACAGTGGTGACTCGTCATTATCATGAGAATCAAGAAATCGTAAAAAGCGAAATGATTTCTGATCAAGTGACGCTTGAACCTGTTTCTGAAATTATTTTAGTTGGAACAGCTCCAACTAACTCGATACCAAAAGAAACTCCAGTTCATGAAGTTCCAGAATTGGCAGAATATGGCACAAGTCCTGAAACCTCTCCAATTCACGAAGTTCCAGAATTGACAGAATACGGAACCAGTCCCGAGACATCTCCAGTTCACGAAGTTCCAGAATTAGCAGAGTACGGAACTAGTCCTGAGACGTCTCCGGTTCGTGAGACTCCAGAACTGACAGAATATGGCACAAGTCCTGAAACATCTCCAGTTCACGAAGTTCCAGAATTGACAGAATATGGCACAAATTCTGAGACAGCCCCAGTTCAAGAGATTCCAGAATTGACGGAATATGGCACAACTCCAGAAACAGCCCCAGTTCACGAAGTTCCAGAATTGGCAGAGTATGGCACCAGTTCTGATACAGCTCCAGTTCAAGAGATTCCAGAACTGACAGAATATGGGACAAATCCTGATACAGCTCCTATTCATGAGAATTCTGAGTTGGAATTGACTACAAATGATGAGGTTAGAATAGAAAAGATTGATTTTTCTATTGACGAGCAATATACAGATGAGATTCCAGAAGGAAGTCGTCAAATCACAACTCCAGGAGTCCAAGGTGAGCGGACCATCAAGACTCGTGTTTACAGTTCCAATGGTCAAGTTGTCGACCGCCAAGAACTTTCGAATGAAGAAACCTTGGCTCCAGTAACGCAAATTGTCAAAGTCGGAACAGCTAAACCAAGCATGGTACCGAACGATCCACCGCAAGCAGACGCCCTGCCAGAGTATCCGTTGACATATACTGACGAAACTCGGGTTGAGAGAATTAACTTCACAATTCGTGAAGAAGAAACGGATGAATTGGTTCGAGATGCTCGTCAAATTGCGACTCCAGGAGTCCAAGGTGAGCGTACGATTAAGACTCGTGTCTATAGTTCGAACGGTCAAGAGGTTGACCGCCAAGAGTTGTCCAATGAGGAAACTCTAGCTCCTGTAACGCAAATTGTTAAAGTTGGAACGGCTAAGCCAAGCATGGTACCGAACGATCCACCGAAAGCAGATGCCCTGCCAGAGTACCCGTTGACTTATACCGATGAAACTCGGGTAGAGAAAATCAACTTTACCATTCGTGAAGAAGAAACGGATGAATTGGTTCAAGATGCCCGCCAGATCGCAACACCAGGTGTTGAGGGAGAGCGTACGATTAAGACTCGTGTCTATAGTTCGAACGGTCAAGAGGTTGACCGCCAAGAGTTGTCCAATGAGGAAACACTAGCTCCTGTAACGCAAATTGTTAAAGTTGGTACGGCTAAGCCAACTATGGTGCCAAATGAAGCGCCAAAAGCAGATATTCTGCCAGAATATCCGCTAACTTACACTGACGAAACGCGCGTTGAAAAAATCAACTTTAACATTCGTGAAGAAGAAACGGATGAATTGGTTCGTGATGCTCGTCAAATCGCCACTCCAGGCGTTCAAGGCGAACGGACCATCAAGACTCGTGTCTACAGTTCTAACGGTCAAGTTGTTGATCGTCAAGAGTTGTCTAATGAAGAAACCTTGGCTCCAGTAACGCAAATTGTCAAAGTCGGCACAGCTAAACCAAGCATGGTACCGAATGAAGCTCCGAAAGCAGATATTCTGCCAGAATACCCGCTAACTTACACTGACGAAACGCGCGTTGAAAAAATCAACTTTAACATTCGTGAAGAAGAAACGGATGAATTGGTTCGAGATGCTCGTCAAATTGCGACTCCAGGAGTCCAAGGTGAGCGTACGATTAAGACTCGTGTTTACAGCTCTAACGGTCAGGAAATCGATCGCCAAGAATTGTCTAATGAGGAAACCCTAGCTCCAGTAACGCAAATTGTCAAAGTCGGAACAGCTAAACCAAATATGGTACCAAATGATGCACCAAAAGCGGAAGCTTTAGAGGAGTTCGATTTAATTTCACTGCATAATCTCTTGGCAGAAGCGGATCAGATTAAAGCTCAGGCCAGTTATTTCAACGATAGTCAGAGTCATCAAGCTAACTATGATGCTGCTTTGACGGCAGGTCAAGCTATTCTGAGCCAATCTCAAGCTAGCCAAGCAGAAGTCAACCAACTGGTGGAACAAATCAATCAAGCCAAGGCGCAATTAAGTGGACTTGAAGTTGTCAAAACAGCTCTCCAGACTGAGTACGATTTAAATCCAAGAGTTAAAACTTCTGTTAAATATAAGAATGCGGATTCAGAAAAGCAGACAGCTTATACTGACGAATTGACCAAGGCAGAGGGAGTTTTGAACAATCAGACTGCTACACAAGTACAGGTCAACCAAGCTCTTGTTAGTCTGACAGCAGCCAAAGAAGCACTAAATGGAGTGCCTAAAGTCAAGCCGACTGTTTCAATTCTAAGTCTGACTGAGAATACTGATGATAAGTCGGTGACGGTTCAATATAGATTGGAAGACCAGACCCAGTCCTTCCGTTTAGCGACTGCAGAATTGTACCAGGGAGACCAGCTGATTCGCACTCTTCCAATTACCAACTTTGCTGGCAGCTTGAAAATTGGCGACTTAGACTACTACACAGGCTACACTCTAAAAACTAAGTTGACTTATGAATTGGATAATGGTAGCTTTACTGAGTTTGAAACAGACAGTCGTAACTTTGAGCTAGAATACAAGAAGATTGCCTTCCGTGATATTGATTCCGTTGAGTTTTATCATAAAGAAAACGACCAATACAAGCGCTTTGTATCGATGAACTCTATGCCTACGGATCTGTCTACTTACTTCGTCAAGATCAAATCAAGCGAATCCAAGGAAATTCTCCTACCAGTTCACAGCATTTCTGAAGCAGAGAAAGATGGCAAGGCAGTCTATAAGGTTAATGTAACCCTTCCTGAACTCGTCCAAGAAAGTGAAACGGGCTATAAGTCTGGGCACGACTTCTACATCAGTAAGGCAGTCCCAAGCCAGCAAAATGTCTACACTAGCTTTGCTAGATTGGTAGACGCTATGAAGCGAAATATGGCAGGAAATTATGTGTTGGGAGCTGATTTGGATGCTAGTGAGGTTAGTCTTGCACCTGCAGATTATGTCTACCTCAAAGGGAACTTCACAGGTAGCCTGACAGGTAGTCATAATGGTAAGCAATACGCCATTTATAATCTAGCCAAACCTTTATTTGAAAACCTCAAGAACGGATCTTCTATTACCAATATCGACTTTAAAGATGTGAATATCGTGGGTACCTATGACTCGGCTGCGCTGGCACGTAATGCGGAGAATGCGCGAATCACAGATGTTTCTGTTCAGGGGAGAGTATCGGTAGTAGGAAACGCCTCTAACGTAGCGGGTCTAGTAGTTAATGGAACCAATACGAAGATTACAAATAGTTCCTTTACGGGTACCATCCTATCTAACAGTCAACACATCAAAGCCTATAACGTAGGTGGTTTGGTTTCAAGCCTTAAAGGAGGAGAATCTCTTCTTAGCCAAAGTAAAGCAGATGTAACGATTATAAGTGGTGCACGATCAAATGAACAACGTATCGGTGGTTTGGTTGGACGTCTAGAAAACAATGCTCGAATTACCAAATCTTATGTGACAGGAAAAGTATATAATGCAACCACTAACGGTCAAATCGGTGGAGTGGTCGGCTCGAACTACTTTAATGGTTTAGTTGATAATGTGATCAGTAATGTTAGCGGTACAAATGTTTACAGTATTTCTGGGGATCAGGGCTACAAAAACGACCGCATTACGCAAGCATATAAAGTTGCTAAGAGTGAAACCTTGAAAAACGATCAGTTTGTTACTTCTACAATTACTCAAGAAGAAATGGAAGAAAAACTGACTGCTATGGACATCACGACTAGCCTAGATGACACGAATCTAAATACGCGTTTTGTCGACTATGGTGAGGAAAAAAATGTTCAATTCGACCGCGGATATTCTTACGCAAATATGGAGAAACTGCTTCCTTTCTACAATAAAGAAACCATTGTTTCGTTTGCGAACAAGATTCCGAAAGAGCATAAGTTGAACAAGGAGTACCTACTGGATGTTGTTCCGATGAAGGGTGACCAGATTATCACTGATATCCATGGCAATAAAACAGCAATCAATCGTTTGATGCTGCACTACATGGACAATACCATTGACTACCTAGAAATATCTTATCAGGGAGATTTCGTCAACCAAGGTATTGCTGAGTATAGTATCAAGGGGTTAGACCTTCTTTATACTCCAGAAGCCTTTGTATCAGATTATACTAGCATTCTAAATCAAGTGTTGCCAGAGCTGAACAAGGTCGTTCTTGATTCGCCAGCTATGCGTACAGCTCTCGGAGTAGCAGCAGATACTTCTTTGGATGAACTATACTTAGACACCGCATTTACGCAGGTGAAAAGTAAGCTATCAGGTGAGCTTCGAAAAGTGCTAGCTATGGATAAGGCTATCAATACTGAAGGTGAAGTAGTTAAGGATTATCTTGTTAAGAAGATTCTTGCTGATAAAGAAGCTTTCCTATTAGGTTTGACTTACCTTAACCGTTGGTATAATATCAACTATGACAACTTTAATGTTAAGGACCTATCGGCTTACAAGATGGATTTCTATGGTAAGAATGACGTTTCGGTTCTTGATACAATCATTGCTTTAGGGAAATCAGGACTTAAGAATCTCAAGGCTAAGAACAACTATACAGCATATGATAATTCGCTCTCTGAAGCAACTGGCAAGCGAGGACTCTTCAATTACCTTGAAGGCTACCGTCAGCTCTTCCTACCATACAAGACCAATAATGAATGGCTCAAGACCAATACAAAAGCCTACATCGTTGAGGCTAAGTCCGATGTAGCAGAAGCGAGACAGCTTCAGGACGCAGCCGAGGGCAAGAGCAAGTACTCTGTCGGTGTTTATGACAAGATTACAGCAGATAATTGGGAACACAAGGGCATGCTCCTGCCACTCTTGACCATGACGGAGAAGGGTGTCTATGCCATCTCTAATATGTCTACCCTCTCTATGGGAGCTTATGATCGCTACCGCCTGGATGCCAATAACAGAGTGCGTACAGACGCAGAACTAGTTGAATATGTCGAAGACAGAGTGAGAAAAACAGCTGAATACCAGCGCGACCACTATGATTTCTGGTATAAGATTCTGAATCCAGAAAGCAAGGACAAGCTCTTCCGTTCTGTTCTGGTTTATGATGGGTTCTTCTTGACTGATAAAGCAGGACAAAGCTACTGGGCTCCAGCTAATGACAAAAAATCACAGGCTATGCAGGAATTCTTTGGACCAGCTGGCAAGTGGTATCCAAGCAAGGGTTACAATGCCTATGCTACGGGAAGTGTTACCCATTTTGATAGAGCACGATTGTTAGAAGACTATGGAAACTCAGTCTACACGCATGAGATGACCCATAATTCTGACGGTGCAATTTACTTTGAAGGTTATGGCCGTCGTGAGGGCTTGGGTGCGGAACTCTATGCTCGGGGACTCTTGCAATCTTCGCCGAGCGCAGATGAACCAACTATTACGCTCAATACTCTCTTCAAGGTGGACAAGGATTCTAAGACACGTATGCATACCTATAATTTCAAGGAGCGTGTTAAAAATGCAGCAGATCTGCAACACTATGTTCATGGTATGTTTGACATGATCTACACCTTGGACTATCTAGAAGGTACTTCTATGCTGAAGCAGAGTGATGCTGCCAAGTTACAGTGGTTCAGGAAGATGGAGAATTACTATATTACAGATAAGTATGGTAAGGAGACCCACGCTGGTAACCAGACGCGAAGCTTCACTGCTGAAGAAATCAAGCAGCTGAAGACCTTTGATTCCCTGATTGAAAATGATGTGATCACTCGTCGGGAGAACAAGGAAAGTGGGAAATATGGTCGAAATGGCTACCTCAGTCTCAGCCTCTTCTCACCAATTTACTCAGCCTTGAGCAATCCAAATGGAGCACCTGGTGACGTTATGTTCCGTCGCACAGCCTATGAATTACTGGCAGCCAAGGGCTATCATGACGGATTTGTCCCTTATGTTTCCGGTCAGTACTCTCAGGAAGCCTTTGATGAAGGGATGAAAACGTGGGACGGATGGTCCGGAAGAGATGTTGGTCTCGTGACAGACCAGAAAGTCTTGGAAAATGTATTCAAGGGTGAATACACCTCTTGGGTAGCCTTCAAGAAGGCCATGTACAAGGAGCGAATTGATCAGCTGACCAAGCTGAAGCCAATTACCATTGAGTACGAGCTTAAAAATCCAAACAGTACCAAGAAAGTAACCATTCGTTCTTATGCAGAGATGCAGCAGTTGATGGACGCAGCCGTGGCAGAGGATGTACGCAACATTACCAATGCTACTAGCCGTGTCGAAGCTAGCTGGGTTAACCTGCTCAAGAAGAAGATTTACAACGCTTATCTTCGTGAGACAGACGACTTCAGACAGTCTATTTTCAAGAAATAAGGAAACGATTCTGTTTGATTAAAATTTGAAAATTCCTAGGTTTAAGGCTACCTAGGAATTTTTCTGTGGTTTCTCCATGATCTTGTTTGTGCATTCAAGACCTGATAAGATAAGGATTTTGACAGCGTAAATGAACTGAAAAGATTAGCAGTTTTTTGTGGCTATTATTTATAGCAAATAAATTGAATAATCTAGTAAATTTCGGTAGAATAGAGGGGATTCAAATCATGATGAAGGAAAGATTAGAAATGAAAAGAAGTTATTTAGGAGAAAAGCACCAACGTTTTTCATTGAGAAAAGTTTCGGTTGGTTTAGTTTCTGCTTTGGTAGGGGTTTTCTACCTTTTTAGTGGAGGAGGTTCTCTTGCAAGTGTAGCAGCCAGTGAACAGACGCCATCCGTCACAAAACAGATTCACTATAAGTATGTGACAGAAAGTGAGCTCACGGACCAAGAAAAGCAATTGGTAGTCAAAGAATTGCCACAGTTTGCTGAGGAAACAGATGATACTTACTATTTGATTTATCGTCCGACGAGACAGCTGCCTGCAACTGGTCACAGCCAACTCATTAGCTCAATTGCAGCAGGGGCAGGCATTGTGCTACTGGTCGTAGCGATTAAACTGGGCAGAGATGATCGCAAGAAACTTGCTTCATTCATGCTTTTGACCAGTCTAGGAAGTCAGCTGATTGCGCCAACTTCCTTGGCTTTGACAAATCAAATGCTGGCAGACTATAATCAGGAATTGACTGTACAGGTCGGGGAAACATTGCAATCCCCACTTACGATTGAAGGCTACCAATATGTAGGGTATTTGAAATCTCAAAAAGAAGTAAACTCTCCAGTTGATGGCAAGAAAGAGTTGAATCATTCGGCTCCTATTGATACTCCAGTCCAAACTTCGAACGGAAGCCAAGCGCAGGAAGAGTATCGTTCTCAGAAACCAAGTGATGCTCCTGTATTTGAACAACCAGAGTTAAAGGTTGATAGTAAAGATACCAGTCGTACAGAGATTATTCCTTTCCAAGTGGTGGAAGTAGAGGCGGATGATTTGCCGCAAGGTCAAACTGAGGTGATTCAGGCAGGGAAAAATGGTAGTCGTACCATCGTGACCCGCAGCTACTTTTTAAATGGTCAGGTGATCCATACAGAGGAGGTTTCCAATCAGGTAACGACTGAGCCGACTTCTGAGATTAGAAAAGTCGGAAGCAAGATCCCTTCTCCTACAAAACCAAGCCCAGGGGAGTCCGTTAGCGAGAAACCAACAGACGCTCCAATAAATGAAGTTCCAAGCTTAAACGTTGAAGAAAAAGATGTTACCACAACAGTGGCTGAACCCTACACTCGAGAACGAGTAGAGAGTGATAGCTTGCCAGTTGGCCAAATCAAGATAACTCAAGCTGGTCAAGATGGAGTGCGTACAATCGTCACCCGTCAGTACATGGTAAATGGAAAAGTAGAGAGAAGCCAGGAACTCTCTAACGAAGTGACAACTCCAGCAGTATCAGAAATCGTAACAGTTGGAACAGGCCCTGTTAGCGAGAAACCAACAGACGCTCCTGTAAATGAAGTTCCAAGTCTAGAGGTTGAGGAAAAGGATGTTACTACGACGGTAGCAGAACCCTACACTCGAGAACGAGTAGAGAGTGATAGCTTACCAGTTGGCCAGACCAAGATAACCCAAGCTGGTCAAGATGGCGTCCGTACAATCGTCACCCGTCAGTACATGGTAGATGGAAAAGTAGAGAGAAGCCAGGAACTCTCTAACGAAGTGACGACTCCAGCGGTCTCAGAAATCGTAACAGTTGGAACAGGCCCTGTTAGCGAGAAACCAACAGACGCTCCAATAAATGAAGTTCCAAGCTTAAACGTTGAGGAAAAGGATGTTACCACGACGGTAGCAGAACCCTACACTCGAGAACGAGTAGAGAGTGATAGCTTGCCAGTTGGCCAGACCAAGATAACCCAAGCTGGTCAAGATGGAGTGCGCACAATCGTCACCCGTCAGTACATAGTAGATGGCAAAGTAGAGAGAAGCCAGGAAATCTCCAACGAAGTGACGACTCCAGCGGTATCAGAGATCGTAACGGTTGGAACAGCTCCTGTTAGCGAGAAACCAACAGACGCTCCTGTAAATGAAGTTCCAAACTTAAACGTTGAGGAAAAGGATGTTACTACGACGGTAGCAGAACCCTACCCAACTAAGGAAGTGGAAAGTGCAGACCTGCCTTTGGGGCAAAGGGAAGTTAGCCAAGCTGGTCAAGAGGGCGTCCGTACGATTGTGACTCGTCAGTATTTAGTAGATGGAAAAGTCGAAAATACAGAGGAAATCTCTAACACTATCACAAAAGAAGCAGTTCCTCAGATTATCAAAGTCGGTACAAAACCAATTTCTACAAATGCGGATCACGCTCCTGTGGAACCAGAAAAAGGAACTCTCGACCTCGAACCCTTACACCAATTAGTGGAAGAGGCCGATAGCATTCAGAAAACGCATCAGTATTTCAATGATACCACTGCAGATCAAGAGTCTTATAAACAGGCAGTCGCAAATGCCCAAGCTCTCTTTGAGGCATCTCATGCTAGTCAAGAACAGGTTGATTCTTTGAAAAAGGCCCTTGAAACTGCTAAGAATAATCTAGATGGCCAACCTGTTGATAAGAAAACTCTTGGTGTTGAATTTGACATGAAGGATGTGACTCAGTCTACAGTTGCTTACCAGTATGCTGATGAACAAGCCAAACTCCGCTATCGTCGTGCTCTAGATCAGGCCAAGCTCGTTTTGGACAATCCTTTCGCCAATCAAGCCTTGGTCGATCAAGTTCGGACGGATCTCGAGGCCGCTCGTCAAGCTCTGGATGGTGTCAAGAGAAAACCAACCCTCTCTCTAGTCCGTGTCGAGAAGGAAGAAGACAAACGCCAAGTTTCTCTTAGCTATCACTTGACGGATGCTACAGCTAGCTATCAATCAGCCAAAGTGCAGCTATACAAGGGTGAAACGTTAATTAAGGAAGTCGACCTTGTGGACCTCACTCAAAAATTGACGCTTGATGACTTGGACTACTATACTCCTTATACCCTCAAAACTGTCATGAAATATGACCTGGGTCAAGGGGAACAAACTAGTATAGAGGATCAACGCCTAGTTCAGCTAGATTATAAGAAGGTTGAAATCAAAGACATCGACCGCATCGAACTGTACGGTAAAGATGGTAGTCACTACCGACGTTACCTATCCCTGTCGGAAGTGCCGTCTGATTTGGACAACTACTATGTCCGCATTCAGTCAGATAAGTTCAAGGATATGCTCTTACCTGTTTCTAAGATTACAGATAAGGGCAATGCCTACTCCGTAACGGTATCAGCTAATCAGCTCGTAGAGGGAGAAGGGGACCATTATCGTCCAGATTACTCTTTTGAACTGCCCAAAACGCCTCTTAGCCAAGAAGGTGTCTATACGTCTTTCAAAGCGCTCATAGAGGCTATGAAGTCAAACCCGACTGGAAACTTCAAACTAGGAGCGGATGTTTCAGCAGATGAGGTTGAGTTAGAACATTCTGCGACAAGCTATGTTCCAGAAGAATTTTCAGGTAGTCTAACTAGCCGAGTGGATGGAAAAGATTATACCATCTACAACTTGGCAAAACCACTCTTTGCAACCTTGAAAAATGCCACCATCCAGCAACTGACCTTGAAATCGGCTGCAGTGACAGGCAAGGATTCTATAGGGACCTTGGCTAGCAACGCTCAGAATGCAACGATTACGGATGTTTCTGTAAGTGGTAGTCTATCTGGTAACAAGCATATCGGTGGACTCGTAGGAGTTGCCCAAAACACAAAACTAACCAATGTTGCCTTTAAAGGGTCCATCACCAGCACCCAAGATGGAGGGCAGGAGTACAATATTGGTGGCCTGGTCGGTAATTTCCACGGCAACCAATCACTGGCGCAGAAGAGTCAGGCAGATGTATCTATCCAAGTAACGGGTCGAAATGGAGACCAGCGTGTTGGTGGCTTGATTGGTCGCATTCAGAATGGAGCTAGATTGGAAACTTCTTATGTGACCGGTTCTATCCAAAATGCAGGTCATTCTGGCCAAGTCGGTGGAGCGATTGGATCTACTTGGAACAATGGACAGGTCCGAAATGTCTTGACCAGTGTCAAGGTTCAAAATGGTCATGCGATGACAGGAGATCCCTATCCTGAGGCTTCTGTTCGGGACTCTTATGTTCTTGAAGGTACTACAGCAAATCGAAAAGATGAACGTTTTGTCCGTTCTATTTCAGAGGCCGATGCGCAAGCCAAACGTCAGTCCTTTGGAATCACTTCAAACTTGACGGACCAGGAGCCATTGCAGCAAGCTTACCAGCATCAAACAGACTATAGTCGAGTGAGGGGAGCCCAGGAGTCCAGAAAGCAAGCCTACGAAAATGTAGAAAAACTATTACCATTCTACAACAAAGACTTCATCGTTCATACAGCCAACCAATTAGCTGAAGATGATAAACTCAACAAAGTAGCCCTGCTAGATGTGGTTCCGATGAAAGACGAGACGCTGATAACGGATGTCAACAGCCATAAGGGTGAAATCAATAGACTGATGCTGCATTATGCAGATAAGACCATCGCTTATCTTGATCTGACCTACAAGGGTGATTTTGCCAATGGCCAGATTGCAGAATATAGCATTGCTGATAAGAATTTGCTCTATACACCAGAGGCCTTTCTATCGGACTATCAGACCATTAAAGAGAATGTCTTGGATAAACTCAAAGCTGTGACTTATGACTCAACTGCAGTGCGTAAGGTACTGGGAATTGGTGAAACAGCTTCCTTAGATGATCTTTATCTAGAAAAAGCCTTTGAACAAACCAAGGCTGAACTAGGTCAGGAGCTCCTCAAGGTACTTTCAGTTGACAAGTCGATTAACACCCTAGGTTCTGCCGTAGCTGATGCGATTAGCCAAAAGATTCTGAAGAACAAAGAGGCCTTCCTGCTTGGTCTGACCTATCTCAATCGTTGGTACAATGTCAACTATGGAACGTTCAACACCAAGGACCTTAATGCCTATAAGTTTGATTTCTTTGGTAATCAAGCAGCTTCGACACTGGATACTATCATTGCTCTCGGGAACTCTGGAATGGGCAATCTTCGAGCGCAAAACAACTTCAATGCTTACCGACAATTCCTAGCCAAGGAAAAAGGCAAAGGAGACCTCTTTGCTTACTTAGAAAGTCTGCGCGAACTCTTCTTACCAAACAAAACCAACAGTGAGTGGTTCAAGGAAAATACCAAGGCTTATATCGTAGAAGCTCGTTCAAGTCTGCCAGAAATTCAGGCTAAACAGGACAATGCAGATCGTAAGAGTAAGTATACAATCAAGGTCTACGACAGACTGACTCAGGGAGATTGGGGCTTCAAGCAAATGGTTCTCCAGCTTCTGACCTTACCTGAAAGAGATGTCTATATCATCAGCAATATGTCGACCATTGCCTTTGGTAGCTTTGGAGGCTACAGGAAAGAAGGTGGCAGAGTTCTCTCAGGAGAGGAACTCCATCGACACGTTGAAAAACTTGTGGATCAATCAGCTGAATGGCAACGAAACCACTATGACATGTGGTACAACATTCTAAGTCCAAACAGGAAAGACACTCTATTCAGACGGGTGATTGTTACAGACGGTTTCTTTCTTTATAATGATAAAGGCCAGCAATATTGGGCTCCGCGTAATGATAAGACCTCTGTTGCTATGTACAATTTCTTTGGTCCTGCTGGCAAGTATCACGGAGACAATGGACTAGGAGCCTTTGCCAATGGTTATGAAGTCTTCTACGTCTATGACCAGATGCTGGGAGCTTCTGGAACCATGGTCTATACCCATGAAATGACCCACAACTCGGATGGTTCTATCTATTTTGAAGGACATGGTCGTCGTGAGGGTGAAGGACCTGAGAGCTTTGCTACAGGGATGTTAGAGTCTGTAACCAATGTTAGCGAAAAAGGTCTCGTACTTAATAGCTTCTATCAAGGAGATAAAGATTCGACCACACGTTACCATACCTATGATCCTGTTGCACGATTCTCCTCAGCAGATGCTCTTCGAGACTACATGCATGGAGTCTTTGACGTACTGAACCTTCTGGATTATGTTGAAGGGGATGTTGTTACTGGTGTTCTAACTGATCAACAGAAAATGAAATGGTACCGTAAGGCTGAAAATTATAACTTTGAAAAAACTTCTTATGGTAAACAAGCCCACGCTGATGATCGAATTGTCCCTATAACTGCCGAAGAAGCAGCCAAACTAAAATCTGTCGATGCTCTGGTTGATCATAATATCATTGGTCGTCGCGATGGTTGGGATAGAGCTAGCTTTGGACGAAATGGCTACTATGTCATCAATATGTTTGCTTCCTTCTATGCAGCTCTGGACAATCCAACTGGTGCACCTGGTGGGCTTATGTTCCGCCGTAGAGCCTACGAATTGCTAGGAGACAAGGGCTACCAACAAGGATTTGTCCCATATGTATCTGGCCAATACGCTGGCCAAGCCCTCAAAGAAGGTGATAAGACCTACTCAACTTGGAACCGTGGAGATGTCGGAGTAGTTGGAGATGATCGGATCCTTAAAAATCTCTACGGTAGTCAGTATGAATCATGGAAGGATTTGAAGAAAGCTATGCTAAATGAGCGATACAACAAGGCTCAAAACTTCCTTCGCCCTATCACTATCGAGTTTGAAGCAGGAAAACTAGATAGCAAACGACAAATTACGATTTCTTCTTATGAGGAATTGCAAGATTATATGTACTTAGCAGTACTAGCGGATGCCTCAGCTAAGAACATTGATCGTGCCTTATCAGATAGCTCTAAGAGCAGTGTCGCCCAACTCAAGTATCGTATTTTTAATGCTTATCTACGTGCCACAGACGACTTCAGACAGTCCATCTTTGAAAGATAGACACGAAAAAAGAAGATCCAAGTGATCTTCTTTTTTAGGTGAATGGCTTGCTTAGTACAAAAACGAATGAATTTACAAATAAATTGATACAGGACATATTTCTTACTCTAAATATCTGGAGAGAAATTGGAAAACATTCATCATCTAGTATACTCGTTTCGAAATTTCTTTTGTTTTTCATGAAAATATGATAAAATGATAGTTGTAAAATTTTTTTAAGGAGATTCGGATGAAAACAAAAGCACTTGCTCGCGTAAATGCGATTTTTGGTCTTATTTCAGGTATCGTCTTACTGTTGGCACCTCTTGTTATGTTTATGATAGCTGTCGGGGCTGCTGCGGCGACGGAGGACTCTGATGCAACAGTTGGTATATTGACGATTTTTTCGATTATTTTGTCATTGGTAAAAATTGCTGTCTTGGTTTTAGGAATTGTGTCTATTGTGTATTACAAGGACGATGAGCGTGTGACTCCTGCACCGTCTGTTTTGTTTATCGTGGGTGGTTCTGTTGGATTGATCCCATTCTTGGGATGGGTAGGAGGAATTCTGACAATCATTGGTGGATCCCTCTATTTTGGACTTTTGAAAAAGTTCGAGATTCAAGAATAATGACTTTTTGTTAGGAATATTTTCAAATAAGAGAAGGCGCTTAGCCTTCTTTTTTTGTCATCAACGACGGATAAATTTTACAAGATAAATAAGCTTTGACATTCGTGAAATCTAAAGCATTTATTGGAGACAAGGAAGTATTTTTATAGTATAATGGTGGATGTGAAATACCTATATCAAAATATAATGCTAGTTATTTTCTTGATAGAAGGTAAAAGTTGAGAGGATTTAAAATGAAAAAGTTTTTTGGAGAGAAGCAGCATCGTTTCTCCTTACGAAAATTAGCAATTGGACTTGTGTCAGCTTCGATTTCAAGCCTATTTTTTGTGTCCATTGCGAGCAGTGGGACCGTATTTGCTCAAGAAAATGCCGCTATTCACTACAAATATGTGACGGATACAGAGCTGAGTGGGCAAGAAAAGGACTTGATTGTAAAGGACATTCCTAAAATTGCGGAAGATAGTGAGAGCACCTATTATCTAGTCTACCGTATGGATGAGAAAGCTCAGCTAGGTCAGTTGCCCAATACAGGTGGGCAGAATAGCCTTACTAGCGTTTTAACTGGTGGAGTTCTGGCTTCGATTGGTTTCCTTATTTTTGTCGTATCGAAAAAGAAAGGCAAAAAGAAAGCTCTCTTGAAAGTTGTCTTGATAACAGGGATGGGCAGTGGTTTGGCTTCTTCAGTTCAGGCTATCGAAAATCAACTTTTGATCCAGTACAATCAGGAATACCAATTATCCCAAGGAGATAGTCTGCCTTTGCCACGTGCCTTATCAGGTTATACTTATCTAGGCTATATTAAGCAAGACAAAGAGATTAATCAGCAAGAAACTGCTGCTAGGGATCAGAAACTTGACTATACAGTTCAACCTCATTTCCAAGCCAACGAAGGTGGACAAAAGGCAGGAGATGAGCAGAAAGCTCCGTCTTCAACAAGCCCTGCAGACAAGACAATCCCTTCTCAAGATTTATCTAATCAAAAGCCGTCTGGTATTGCTAGTGTAGATCCTCAAGACGAAGTCTTGGCTGGTCGCGTGAATAAACCAGAGCTCTTATACAAAGACCAAGAGATTGTAACCAAACTAGATGTTTCAGAAGTGGTGCAGGAAAATCCAGAACTAACAGAGGGAACCATCCATGTCAAACAAGAAGGTCGTGCTGGGAAGAAGATTGAGCTTGTTCGCATTTTCACTGTTGAAAACCAAGAAATTTCTAGGGAAGTTCTCTCGACTAAGGTAGAAGAAGCCTTGCCACGTATAGTAGAAAAAGGGACTAAGAAGGCAGTTGTGCCGAGTGAAGCACCTCAGTCTGCAAAAAAGGGAAAGCCTGAGACGCAGGCTCCATTACCAGAATATACAGGCGAGCAAGCGGGAGCGGTTGTAGCCCCAGAGACAGCTGAAAAACCAGAATATACAGGCACCCAAGCAGGAGCAGTCGTTGAACCCGAGCAAGTCGCTCCACTACCTGAGTATCAGGGAACTCAAGCTGGTGCCATCGTTGAACCGGAAAAAGTTGAGCCAGAGGTTGGGGGCGTCCAGTCTGGGGCTTTGGTGGAACCAGCAACAACTGACAAACCAGCCTATACAGGCGAGCAGTCTGGAGCAATCGTAGAGCCTGAAAAGGTACCATCGACACAAGAGTATACAGGAACTCAAGCTGGAGCGATTGTTGACCCTGAGATAGCTGAAAAACCAGAATATACAGATACTCAATCAGGTGCGATTGTGGAACCTGAGACTCAATCTTCCTTACCAGAATATACAGGAACTCAAGCAGGAGCCATCGTTGAACCGGAACAAGTCGCTCCTCTTCCAGAATATACTGGCAATACCGAGCAAGTAAAACCGGAAACTCCGACAGAAAAACCAAAAGAAAAAGATCCAGAGAAGACGCTTGAGCTAAGAAACGTTTCGGATCTGGAGTTGTATAGTCAGACCAATGGCACTTACAAACAACACGTTTCTTTAGACGGTGTTCCAAGTAATCCAGACACTTACTTTGTCAAGGTTAAATCTTCGTCGTTTAAAGATGTCTATCTACCAGTCACTTCAATAACGGCTGAAACGAAAGATGGTCAGCCAGTTTATAAAATCACAGCCAAGGCTGAGAAACTCCAGCAAGAGCTAGAAAATAAATATGTCGATAATTTCACCTTCTACCTAGCTAAGAAGGCAACAGAGGAAACGACAACCTTTACTTCCTTTAGCAACCTAGTCAAAGCTATCAAGCAGAATCTCTCTGGAACTTATCATTTAGCAGCTAGTTTGAATGCCAACGAAGTGGAGTTGGGACCTGATGATAGATCCTACATCAAGGGAACCTTTACTGGTCAGTTGATCGGTGAAAAAGATGGCAAGCAGTATGCTATTTACAACTTGAAAAAACCACTGTTTGAAACCTTGAGTAGTGCCACAGTAGAAAAATTGAGTCTGAAAAATGTCTCTATTTCAGGGAAAGATGATATCGGTTCACTGGCCTATGAAGCCCAGAATGGTACAAAGATTCAGCAAGTTCACGTTGATGGTGTTCTGGCTGGTGAACGTGGTATCGGTGGTTTGCTGGCTAAGGCGGATCAATCAAGCATCACAGAGAGCAGTTTCAAGGGAAGAATTATCAACACTTATGAAACGACTGCTGCCTACAATATCGGTGGTCTGGTCGGTCATTTGACAGGAAACAAGGCTTTGCTGACGAAGTCAAAAGCGACAGTAGCCATTTCGTCCAACACAAATAGTTCAGATCAGACAGTGGGTGGTCTTGCAGGTCTAGTAGATCAGGATGCACAAATCCAAGATAGCTATGCTGAGGGCGATATTAATAATGTCAAGCACTTTGGTAGAGTCGCGGGAGTAGCAGGCTATTTGTGGGATCGAAAAACTAATGAGGAACAGCATGCTGGAAGATTGACCAATGTTCTCAGTGATGTCAATGTAACCAACGGAAATGCCATTACCGGTTACCACTATAATGGAATGAAGGTGAAGGACACATTCAGCAGCAAGGCGAACAGAGTCTACAATGTCACTATGGTCAAGGATGAGGTCGTCAGCAAGGAATCCTTTGAAGAAAGAGGGACAATGCTAGATGCTTCCCAAATCGAAAGCAAAAAAGTAGCCATCAATCCTCTCACTCTACCAACAGTGGAGCCCCTCTCAACAAGTGGCAAGAAGGACAGTGATTTTTCTAAGGTGGCCCATTATCAAGCTAAGCGCGCCTTGGCTTATAAAAACATTGAAAAATTGCTACCTTTCTACAACAAGGCAACCATCGTCAAATATGGAAATCTAGTAAAAGAAAGCAGTAGTTTATATCAAAAAGAACTCTTGTCAGCAGTCATGATGAAGGATGACCAAGTCATCACAGACATTGTTTCTAACAAAGAGACTGCAAACAAACTCTTGCTTCACTACAAGGACCATTCATCTGAGAAGATCGATCTCAAGTACCAGGCTGATTTTGCCAAATTAGCGGAATATAGTCTAGGAAATACGGGTCTTCTCTATACGCCAAACCAATTCTTGTATGACCAATCTTCTATCATCAAGCAAGTCTTACCTGACTTACAAAAGGTGGACTATCATTCAGAAGCCATCAGAAAGACGCTCGGTATTTCTCCAAACGTTAAGCAGACTGAGCTCTATCTAGAAGACCAGTTTGCCAAAACAAAACAACATCTGGAAGACAGTTTGAAAAAACTCTTGTCAGCAGATGCTGGACTTGCTGGTGATAACCCAATTACCAAGGGCTACCTTGTAGATAAAATCAAACGCAACAAGGAAGCCTTGCTACTTGGTATGGCGTATCTGGAACGTTGGTATAACTTTAGCTATGGTCAGGTGAATGTCAAAGACCTAGTTCTGTACCATCTGGACTTCTTTGGAAAGGGAAATGCTTCACCACTAGATACTCTGATTGAGTTGGGTAAATCTGGCTTTAACAATCTTCTAGCTAAGAATAATGTCGATACTTATGGTATCAGTCTTGCCAGCCAGCATGGAACGACAGATTTGTTTAGCACTTTAGAACATTACCGAAAAGTCTTTCTATCAAATACTAGCACTAATGACTGGTTTAAATCAGAGACCAAGGCTTATATCGTCGAAGAAAAATCCACTATCGAAGAGGTGAAAACAAAGCAAGGACAGGCTGGCACCAAGTATTCTATCGGTGTCTATGACCGCATCACGAGTGCCACATGGAAATACCGCAATATGGTCTTGCCTCTCCTAACCTTGCCAGAGAGATCTGTCTTTGTCATCTCGACCATGTCTAGTCTAGGATTTGGAGCTTATGATCGCTACCGCAATAGCGAGCATAGAGCAGGCAAGGCTCTTAATGACTTTGTCGAAGAAAATGCGCGTGAAACAGCCAAACGTCAGCGAGATCACTACGATTATTGGTATCGCATTTTAGATGAACAGTCACGTGAAAAACTCTATCGTACCATCTTGCTTTATGATGCTTATAAGTTTGGCGATGACACAACCTCTGGAAAAGCTACAGTGGAGGCTAAGTTTGATAGTTCCAATCCAGCCATGAAGAACTTCTTTGGCCCAGTTGGCAATAAGGTAGTACACAACCAGCATGGAGCTTACGCAACAGGGGATGGCGTCTACTATATGTCTTACCGTATGTTGGACAAGGATGGAGCCATTACTTATACCCATGAAATGACCCATGATTCCGATCAGGATATCTACCTTGGCGGCTATGGTCGAAGAAGTGGCTTGGGACCAGAGTTCTTCGCAAAAGGCTTATTGCAAGCCCCTGACCAACCAAGTGACTCAACCATTACCATCAATTCTATCTTGAGACACTCAAAATCAGATAGTACAGAGGGCTCCCGTCTGCAAGTCTTGGATCCGACAGAGAGATTCCAAAACGCAACAGATCTTCAGAACTATGTCCACAACATGTTTGATCTTATCTACATGCTGGAATACCTCGAAGGGCAATCAATCGTTAACAAACTAAATGTTTACCAGAAAATGGCGGCTCTCAGAAAAATTGAGAACAAGTATGTGAAAGATCCAGCAGATGGAAATGAGGTTTACGCCACTAACGTAGTCAAAGAATTGACAGAAGCAGAGGCTCGAAACCTGAATAGTTTTGAAAGTTTGATTGACCATAACATCTTATCAGCTCGTGAGTACCAGTCTGGCGACTATGAACGAAATGGCTACTATACGATTAAACTCTTTGCCCCAATCTTTTCAGCTCTCAGCAGTGAGAAAGGCACGCCAGGGGACCTTATGGGACGTCGGATCGCTTACGAACTTTTGGCTGCCAAAGGCTTTAAGAATGGAATGGTACCTTATATCTCAAACCAATACGAAGAAGTTGCCAAACAAAAAGGTAAAACCATCAATCTCTATGGTAAAGAACGCGGATTGGTGACAGATGAACTTGTATTGGACAAGGTGTTTGAAGGCAGGTATGCATCTTGGGCTGCCTTTAAGAAAGCCATGTATAAAGAACGTGTGGATCAGTTTGAAAACTTGAAGCAAGTGACCTTCAAAGATCCGACGCAATCATGGATGAGCAATGCCACGAAAACCATTCAAAGAGTAAAAGAATTGCAAGAACTGATGGACCAAGCTGTTTTACAGGATGCAGAAGGTACGCATTGGAGCAACTATAATCCAGAGTATGATAGTGCCGTTCATAAGTTGAAGAGAGCAATCTTTAAGGCCTATCTTGACCAAACAAACGACTTCAGAACCTCTATTTTTAAGAAATAAGGGGTGGAAAATGAAAAGGGAGGATCGACAGATCTTCTCTTTTTATGTTCGGATGTCTGAAAGCTGGCAGGCGATTTGTTTGTGACGGAGAAGGTCTTTTGTTTCTGGAGCAAATATGGTAGAATGATAGCTGCGAGAGAAGGAGGTTTTTATGGAGAGAGATAGATTGGTTCGACTCAATTGGAGACTGGGCATGGTGGCAGGAGTGACCTTGCTTTTGGGACCTGTCCTACGATTTTTGCTATCCTATACTGGGGCTCTCATCTATAAAGATCCCTCAAAGGTGCTGGTCGTCACGGTTGCCTTTTCCCTGCTCTTGACATTTTTTAAGATTTTGATGATTGCATTAGGGACCTTTATGCTAATCTATTTCGAAGAAGACCAACAACTTCGAAAGTTGCCTTCTATTTTATTTATCATTGGTGGCGTGCTGGGATTTCTTTCAGCGACCGAGTGGATAGGAGGATTTCTAATCATTAAAGGCGCTGTTTCTTTTTCTAAATTTTTGAAAGAAGTCCGTGGCCTTGTCTGATAGTCTAGTGAAACAATCCGTTTGAGGGTTGTTTTTTATTTAAAGAATTACCTGGCGAAAGAATATGTTAGCAAAATGCTTTTTTATAAGAAAACATGATGTAATACAACTTGAAAAAATAAAAGGAGAATATTATGAAATAATCTTTCATTACATCGTATTTAACATTCTATTTAAAAGCTTCCATTACTTTAGAGGGAGTCTTTATAAAAACTTCTAACCCTAATACTATTTTAAAAGTTATCCCACTGGGTTCTCAAAATAAAACAATTCCTGTTGATCAAGTTGCAAGTGTAGATAGTTCATTTCGTCTTGATTTCAAATCATTTGCTTGGGGTATCATTTTCGCTCTTATTGGCCTTTCAATGATGCAAAATTCATTTATCGGAGGATTGATATTAGCGGCTTATGATGTATTAACAGTGCTAAGCGCTTTTCAGACTCTACTAGTTTTGCATCTTACTTCTGGTGGAACACATGTTGTCAGTGTGGTAGTATTTGAAAAAGCTAATCTTGAAAATTGCAAAGAAACAATTGAAGGTCTAATTCATAATCGTTACAATGATACTAATGTAACTAAGAATACTGATCGTATAATTGATGCTTTAAATAACAAATAATTGCAATCGTTTCTTGATTGAATATCGCGAAATAATAATAACTAGATGAGAGGACACTGTTCTCTCTTTTTAGTTGATTTTAACTAGCTTTTTTATGAAAAATTGTGTAAAATAGAATAGATAAACGAGGGAAACCTCGAAAAATAAAAGGAGAATCCATCTAATGGTAAAATTGGTTTTTGCTCGCCACGGTGAGTCTGAATGGAACAAAGCTAACCTTTTCACTGGTTGGGCTGATGTTGATTTGTCTGAAAAAGGTACACAACAAGCGATTGACGCTGGTAAATTGATCAAAGAAGCTGGTATCGAATTTGACCAAGCTTACACTTCAGTATTGAAACGTGCAATCAAAACAACAAACTTGGCTCTTGAAGCTTCTGACCAATTGTGGGTTCCAGTTGAAAAATCATGGCGCTTGAACGAACGTCACTACGGTGGTTTGACTGGTAAAAACAAAGCTGAAGCTGCGGAACAATTTGGTGATGAGCAAGTTCACATCTGGCGTCGTTCATACGATGTATTGCCTCCAAACATGGATCGTGATGATGAGCATTCAGCACACACTGACCGTCGTTACGCTTCACTTGACGACTCAGTTATCCCAGATGCTGAAAACTTGAAAGTGACTTTGGAACGTGCCCTTCCATTCTGGGAAGACAAAATCGCTCCAGCACTTAAAGATGGTAAAAACGTATTCGTAGGAGCTCACGGTAACTCAATCCGTGCCCTTGTAAAACACATCAAACGCTTGTCAGATGATGAAATCATGGACGTGGAAATCCCTAACTTCCCACCATTGGTATTCGAATTTGACGAAAAATTGAATGTAGTTTCTGAATACTACCTTGGAAAATAATTTATAAACAGAAAGCCTAGGATTCCTAGGCTTTTTTGTATCTAAGTTAAAAAAAGGCAATTTAGCTAATTGAAAAAGTATAAAATGAGAGGAAGCAGTTTATACTGTAGTGGGGTGGATGAATTAATCTTCTTTTGATGCGTAGCGCCAATGTTCGTAGTTATAGGTTGATAA
Organism: Streptococcus sp. SO2; assembly: GCF_030440025.1. The sequence goes on along the minus strand of NZ_JAQFJH010000001.1, from coordinate 434,601 downwards.
GATTATATCCGTGATTTCTTCCGGTTCTTCTTGAGCTCCTACAGCAATCCAAAGAGAAATAATCCCTTCAATACTTGATAAGAAGATTTCCAAAGCGTATTTGTGAGGAATTTGGAAGTTTTCTGATAAGAAATGACGAGTCGTTTCTTTTTTATTTTCAGTTAGAATAATGCTACTTAGAAATTCACGAATTGCACCACGAAAGTCTATGTAATGACTTTGGGACAAGGCGTTAATAAGGCGTTCGTTCGAACGTAATATATAGAAGTTGGCTAACATAAACTTTCTAGGCGATTCTCTTTCTTTTTCTAAAAAAATGTAGAGCTGGGAAATAATTTCACTTTTAAAACTGTCAATCATTTGATATTTGTCTTCATAGTGTAGATAGAAAGTTCCCCTATTAATTCCTGCCCGTTTACAGAGCTTACTAATTGATATATTTTCAAATTTATCCTCTGATAGCAGCTGAATCAAAGCTTCTTTGATGTCTTCCTTAGTAGTAGTTTTTCGTTTCTGAACCATTTTATCTTCCTTTTTATTAAATCAACACTTTGTTGATTTTTGATTATTGCTTTTTGACTTAGCCCATTATATAATATTTGTGATTTAGAATCAACATCTTGTTGATTTAAGAAAACGAGCTTTGAAAAGGAGATAAACGATATGGCTTATATTGAAATGAAACACAGCTACAAGCGTTACCAGGTTGGGGATACGGAGATTGTGGCTAATCGTGATGTGAATTTTGAAATTGAAAAGGGGGAGCTGGTCATTATCCTTGGTGCTTCTGGTGCTGGAAAATCAACGGTTCTCAATCTCCTAGGAGGTATGGATACCAATGATGAGGGAGAGATTTGGATTGATGGTGCCAATATTGCCAACTATAGTTCGCACCAACGAACAAACTATCGTCGTGAAGATGTAGGCTTTGTTTTTCAATTTTACAATCTGGTCTCCAATCTGACAGCCAAGGAAAATGTGGAATTGGCCTCAGAAATCGTGACAGATGCCTTGGATCCAGAGCAGGTTTTGACAGATGTAGGGCTAGGTCATCGCCTCAATAACTTTCCAGCCCAGCTTTCTGGAGGGGAGCAACAGCGAGTCTCCATTGCACGCGCTGTAGCTAAGAATCCTAAAATTCTCCTTTGTGATGAACCGACAGGTGCCTTGGATTACCAGACAGGGAAGCAAGTCTTGAAAATTCTCCAAGACATGTCTCGTCAAAAAGGAGCAACGGTGATTATCGTGACCCACAATGGTGCGCTAGCTCCTATTGCAGATCGCGTGATTCATATGCGCGATGCTACAGTTATGAACATGACGATCAATGAGCATCCACAGGATATCGATATATTGGAGTATTAGCATGAAAAAAACATATCGGAAAGACCTATTTCAGTCAGTGACGACTTCAAAGGGACGCTTTGTTTCTATCTTGACCTTGATGATGCTGGGTTCTTTAGCCCTAGTAGGTCTTAAAGTAGCCAGTCCAAACATGGAACGCACGGCAGGGGATTATCTCCGTAAAGCCAATACCCTGGATCTGGCCGTAATAGCTGATTATGGCTTGGACAAAGAAGACCAAGACGAACTAAAGACCCTTCAAGGAGCAAGTGTTGAGTTTGGCTATATGGCAGACCTAACCGTTGAAAATGGTGAGGAAGCAGTTCGACTTTATTCCAAACCAGAGAGCATTTCAACCTTTCAAGTGACAGAAGGGCGACTGCCAGAAGCTGATGAGGAAATTGCCTTAGCTGATTTCTGGAAAGACCGCTATCAGATTGGGCAGACCATTACCTTTACTAAGAAAGAAGAAAAGTCCATCGTAAAATCCCAAACTTTTACAATTACTGGATTTGTTCAGTCGGGTGAGATTCTTTCTAAAGAAGATTTAGGAAGTGCTAGTAGTGGAAATGGCAACCTGACTGGCTATGGAGTAATTTTACCCAGTCAGTTTGACTCAGATGTTTATAGTATTGCGCGTGTGCGCTATGATGATTTAAAAAACCTGGATGCTTTTTCATCAGACTATAGGACCAAACGAACCCAACATCAGGAAGAGTTGCAAGATTTGCTAGCCGATAATGGTCAAAAAAGATTGGCAGGTATCAAAGTAAATGGGCAAAAGAGCTTGGAAGAGGGGAAAGAACAGCTCCAAACTGCTGAAAGCAACTTTCAAAATGGCAAGAGTCAGTTAGAGCAGGCCGAAAGTCGCTTGAAAACGCAAGAAGAACAAGCGACCGCTTTACCAGAACCGCAAAAGAGTCAAATCAAGGGACATCTGACAAAAGCTAAGGAAGAACTGGCGACTAAAAAAGAAAAACTGGCTCAGACAGAGAGTGATCTAACTAAGGAAAAAGAGAAGCTTGAACAGCGTCAGAAAGAGCTTGATGAACTGGCAGAGCCGAAATACCACGTATACAATCGCCAAACCATACCAGGCGGACAAGGTTACCTCATGTACAGCAATGTATCAACAAGTATCCGTTCTATCGGCAATATTTTCCCAGTGGTGCTATATATGGTCGCTGCGATGGTGACCTTTACAACGATGACTCGCTTTGTAGACGAAGAGCGCACCAATGCAGGCATTTTCAAGGCCTTGGGTTACCGCAACCGAGATATTGTTGCCAAGTTTGTCCTCTATGGTTTTCTTGCAGGAACTGTGGGAACCCTTATAGGAACACTTCTTGGACATTATCTTCTTGCAGGGGTGATTTCAGATGTTATAACAGCTGGGATGGTTGTTGGAAAAAGTCACGAGTATTTCTATTGGTCTTATAGTCTCCTTGCCCTAGCTTTAAGTTGGGTATCCAGCGTTTTGCCGGCTTATCTGGTAGCGCGGAGGGAATTACACGATGAAGCAGCCCAACTCTTACTTCCCAAACCTCCCGTTAAGGGATCAAAGATTTTGCTGGAACGCCTGAGCTTTATTTGGAGTCGTTTGAGTTTTACTCATAAGGTTACGGCAAGAAATATCTTTCGTTATAAGCAACGGATGTTGATGACCATTTTTGGAGTTGCAGGTTCAGTTGCTCTCCTATTTGCAGGTCTTGGCATTCAGTCATCTGTGGGAGGAGTTGTCGAGCGCCAATTTGAACAAATCCAGCAATACCAGATGATTGTAGCGGAAAAGAGCAGTGCGAGTGAGCAAGAAAAAGCAGATTTAGAAACCGCCTTGCAGGCTGAATCTATCTATGCTTATCAAAAGATTTACTCTAAATCCATTGAAAAAGATTTCAAAGGAAAAGCAGGACTTCAAACCATCACTATGATGGTTACTAGTGGAGAAGACTTTAAGCCTTTTATCATATTAGAGGAAAATGGGCGAGAGGTGCAGGTCACCGATGGAGCGGTCGTGAGTCAAAAATTAGCCCAACTAGCAGGTGTTACGGTTGGAGATGAGCTAGAGCTTGATGGGAAGGAAATCAAGGTCGCGGCTATTTCTGAAAACTACGTTGGACACTTTGTTTATCTCAAACGAGCGACTTACGAACAAGTCTATGGACCCAGTCCGCAAGACAATACCTACCTAGTAAAATTAAAAGACCCAACACCTTCCAATACGGAGAAAGAAGCGGCTATTTTCATGGAAAAAGCTACTGTTTCTGGGGTCGTCCAAAATGCAACGGCTATCCACCTCTTTGAATCTGTAGCCAATTCTCTCAATAAAACCATGGCAATCCTTGTCCTTGTTTCCGTCTTACTAGCCATTGTCATTCTTTACAATCTCACGAATATCAATGTGGCAGAACGTATCCGCGAACTTTCCACTATTAAGGTTCTCGGTTTCCACAATAAAGAAGTGACCCTCTATATCTACCGCGAGACTATGGTGCTGTCCCTTGTGGGGATTGTTCTAGGTTTGGTAGCTGGCTACTATTTACATCAATTTTTGATACAAATGATTTCACCTGCCCCCATACTTTTTTATCCACAAGTCAGCTGGGAAGTCTATGCGCTTCCAATCGTCGCAGTGACTGTAATCTTAGCCTTATTAGGCCTATTTGTCAATCACCACTTGAGAAAAGTAGATATGCTTGAAGCCCTGAAATCAGTAGAGTAATTCACGGGTTTAAACAGTAAATCAGTTGACAAAGTCTCTGCTTCTTGGTAGAATAAGAACTGTCGTAAAGACAAATAACTTCTTCTTGGTTACAGGCATGCCAACCTGTCACTCGGATGAAGCCAAATAAAAAGGAGAAAAATCATGGCAATCTCAAAAGAGAAAAAAAATGAAATCATCGCACAATATGCACGTCACGAAGGTGATACAGGTTCAGTAGAGGTTCAAGTTGCTGTCCTTACTTGGGAAATCAACCACCTTAACGAACACATCAAACAACACAAAAAAGACCACGCTACTTACCGTGGATTGATGAAGAAAATCGGTCGCCGTCGTAACTTGCTTGCATACTTGCGTAAAAACGACGTTAACCGTTACCGTGAGTTAATCAACTCTCTCGGACTTCGTCGTTAATCTTGCGTCTAAAACGTTTCTATACTTCGTTGTCTTCGCCTCAATGTACCATCAGTACAATCTTCGGCTTGTCGCCTAGTCTATAAACGTTTTATCCAGCAAGAATAAAGCTCTCTGATTTCAGAGGGCTTTTTGTTTTTATCCGCTTGCTTAGGCCGTGTTCAATTGAGCATATCTTGATAATGAAGCTACTCTAAATTGGGTAGCTTTTTTACTTTTTTCACCCTACCTCGATATACTCAAGTATTATCTTCGGTTACGGTTCCTAGCACTGTAAGCTAAAATAAACCAGATCATCTCTCTTCGGGGAGATTTTTTATTTTCACTAGTTTTATAGTACAATCTTCGGCTTGTCGCCTAGTCTATAAACGTTTTAGCCCGAGCTCAAATCAGCTCTCTGACTTCAGATGGCTTTTTCTATATATATTTACATCCTTGTTCATCTAATAGAAATATGGTATACTTTTCATGAGAATTTTCTAAATTTTTAATTTTGTTTAAGGAGGTTTTCATGCTTTCCAAATTTTCTGGAAGCCGACGGGACCTGCAATTTGTGTTACTTTTAGGTATTTTGCTAGCTACTTTAGGGATTTCCCTCTTTCTAGCAGTTTCAATGGGATCCGTTGCGATTGCTCTAGGAGATACCTATCGGATTATTTTGAGTAGGTTGGGGTTTCCGCTTGAGATAGGAGAGGTTTCTAAGTCCACTCTTGCCATTGTATGGAATATGAGATTCCCCCGAGTATTACTCGGTCTGATAGTAGGGGCTGGTCTTTCCATGTGTGGCAGTGTGATGCAGTCCACAGTGAACAATCCCATTGCTGAGCCCTATGTCTTAGGAATCTCTGCGGGTGCGACTTTGGGTGCAACCTTGAGCATTATTCTTGGTTTAAAAGTGGTGATTAGCCTTGGAGCTTTTCTTGGAGCTATTTTGGCAACAATTGCTGTCCTCATCATTGCCTCTATGCAGGGAAGGATGACGACTTCTAGTCTGATCTTATCAGGAACGGTGGTCAATGCTCTCTTTCTGGCTTTTTCCAACTTTATCATCTCTGTTGGCGCTAATGCAGACAGTGTGATGACCATTAAGTTTTGGACCATGGGTTCGCTTGCTGGAACTACTTGGTCTGACTTAGTCCTGCCAACTATAGTAGTAGGATTGGCCCTTCTATTTTTCTCTACCCAGTATCGTGTTTTTAATGCGATGATGATGGGAGATGAGGCTGCTTTAACTTTGGGAATTCCCTTACGCTTCTATTGGTATCTTTATGTGACCATGGTGGCTGTGCTGACAGCAGTCTTAGTGGCAACCTGTGGGATTATTGGATTTGTTGGTCTCATTACTCCTCACTTAGCTCGAGGGTTAGTAGGAACGAATTACAGGAGACTTTTTCCCGTTGCGACCTTACTGGGTGCCCTCTTTGTCGTCTGGGCAGATGTACTTTCTCGTGTCATTATTCCAAATGCTGAGCTTCCAATTGGTATTTTCACAGCCTTAGTAGGTGCTCCCTTCTTTATCTACATTGTTGGAGGTAGGCGAAGGGAGGTGAGGGCCTGATATGGACTTGATTTGTCAGGATGTCCACTTTGGACTAGGAGAGAAAAAAATCCTCAAAGGAGTTTCTCTTAAGGTTGAGGGGTATCAATTTCACACGATACTAGGGCCAAATGGAAGTGGAAAAACCAGCCTGCTTAAACTCCTCTATCGTCAGGAAAAGGCGGACAAAGGCTTGATAAGCCTAGATGGAAAGCCGCTGGAGCATTGGTCACTCAAAGAAACAGCTAAGCAAATGGCGGTCGTCACCCAGTTCAATCAATTGCAGTTTGATTGTACAGTTGAGGAAATCGTCTTGCTGGGAAGAACGCCTCACCTCTCTTTTTTACAGAAAGAAAAGGAAAGGGATTATGCCCTCGTTCAAGATGCTCTCGTCAAGGTGGATATGCTTGAGAAGAAAACTCGTCTCTATTCGTCTCTTTCAGGTGGGGAGAAACAGCGAGTCTTATTAGCACGCGCCTTGGCGCAAGAACCGACTCTCTTGCTCCTGGACGAACCAACCAATCATCTAGATATCAAGTATCAGCTAGACTTGTTGGCCATTGTCAAGGATCTCAAGATCAATGTTCTAGCTGTCCTGCATGATATTCAACTTGCTTGTCGCTATTCGGATTATCTCTATCTGATGAAGGAGGGGGAAATCCTTTACCAAGGTACTCCAAAGGAGACCATCACCCCTGAGTCATTGCAAACTGTATATGGAGTTCAAAGTCAGGTTACTTGGACCGAGGATCAGCAAGCTATGATTCACTATTTATAAAAATGAAAAGGAAAACAAGATGAAAAAAACACTAAGCATTTTACTCGTAACAGTAGCTACCCTAACCATGGCAGCTTGTGGTAACACTACTACAGAAAAAGCTACCACACAGTCTAGCACAGAAACAAGTCAAAAGGCTAGCACAGAGACGACTTATCCACTCACGGTCAAGACATATGATACTAAGGGAAATGAAGTCGAACAAGTCTTTGACAAGGCACCTGAAAAAGTTATCACCAATAATCTTTCAACTACTGAAATTTTATTGGAGCTAGGCTTGAAGGATAAAATTGCTGGCATGCTCAACCCTGACAATGCTGTGACGGACAAATACAAGGACGCGATCGCGACGATTCCTCAAATTGGGGATAAAAAAACAGTCTCTCAAGAGACAGTCCTTTCTTATGAGCCAGATGCGGTGATGGGTCGAAACATGATGTTTTCTGAAAAATCCTTGGGAACAGTTAGCACTTGGAATGAAAACAAAATCCCAGTCTATACGCAAAAAGCTTCTCTCTCAACGATTCAGCAAGATTTGGGAAATATTGTAGAAGACGTTAAAAATCTTGGAATGATTTTCAATGTTCAGGACAAGGCTAATGAATACGCAACCCAATTACAAGCTAAAATTGACGCTGTTAAGAAAGCAAACCCAGCAAGCCAAGGTGAAAAGAAAAAGGCTTTGATTATGGTTGCTTATAACGACGAAACCTTCGGCGCTTACAAGTCTGCTTTGCAAGAGAGCCTACTAAATCAACTTGGTTATACCAATGTCGCAACGGGAACATCAGGCTTGACCTTGGAAAATCTCGTGTCAATGGATCCTGAGTTGATTATCTATGTGACCAGCGACCGCAATAAAAAATTGGATGCCAATGCAGTAGAGTTGATGAAGGCAAATGAAGTTTTAGAAAACGTTCCTGCAATTAAGAATCAAAAAATCATGACCATTTCTTACGATGAGTTGATGGACTATGGTCCAGCAGTGATTGATTCCCTTGAGAAAATCAATGACTTTATCAATAAATAATGAGTTTGATTGGGAAGGGATCCAAGTCAAGGTCAGCCTTCCTTCAACCTATGATCCCAATCAAATCTATCCAGCGATTCTCTTGAATGATGGAAACTTGAATTTTCTATCTTCCCTTTCAGAATCTGTGATTTTAGTGGGTTTGACTTCTGAAAATCGCCTAGATGACTACACTCCATGGAAGGCATCTGCTCTGAGAGATGGAGCTCCAGATTTTGGCGGTCAGGCGAAGGCCTATCATGGTCATTTATTTGGAGGTCTTTTAGACAGGTTGCAGTCGCTTTATCGCCTGGACAAAAATCGCCTTGCCTATGGAGGATACTCATTAGGTGGTTTGGCGGCAGTATACAGTCTTTTCTATTTTGACAAGGTCTCCTGTATCTTCTCTATCTGTGGTTCCTTTTGGTTTCCTGATTTTGTTTCTTTCTGTAAGGAAGAAAAGGTGAAAAATTTGGACTGTTTGCTGTATTTACAGAATGGTCAAACAGAAGGAGCCCATCATACCAATCGCTTGGCTCAAGCACCAGTCTACGCTGAGCAGATCCATACCAGTCTTCAGCAACGATATCCGACTGGTCAGTTTGTCTTTGATCCTTATGGACATCATGAGCAAGTGGCTGAGCGCTTTCTAGCCTTTTCCTGCTGGTTGGCCCAAAAATGGAAAATCGAATAAAAGAATTATCCCTTGGCTTTTGCCAAGGGATAATTGTATTTTTTAACCAAGAGACTCTCTCTTCTTATCTGGATTCCAGATAAAACTTGCGAAGAAGGTAAAGATAATCGTTAGGATACCAACAATCACAGCAAGGAAGAGGGCAGGGATGCGGACAAACCACCAGAGTGGATTTGGTTTTTTATCATTGTGCCATTGCTTGGTTTCTTCGTCTAAACGTTGGAATTCTGCTTGGATACGGTCTGCAACCATTTCAATCCCTTCATCATTCATTTTCTTGATGTCTGAGATATCGATAGGATTTCCAAAGTTCATATCCACACGTTCACGGCTAACCAAACCTTTTAAGGTCATGGGACCTGTGTAGGTGACCGGCATGATACGTACCTTGGCCATTTTGGCAATCAAGGCAACTCCACCCTTGACATCGTTTGAGTGACGGCTCCCGCTTGGGAACATGATGAGAGAGCGGTCGCTTTTTTTGAGGACGTTGATAGGGTACTTGATGGCAGAGGCATTAGGTTTTTCTCGGTCGATAGGAAAGGCGCCACACATACGGATCCACCAGCCAAAGATACGGTTGTTAAACAGTTCTTTTTTGGCCATAAAGATGAACTGTTTTGGCTTGGTCGCAAAAGCCATATATACAGGATCCCACCAAGTACGATGAGGAGCGACGAGGATATAGTTTTCGTCTCGGCTAGGGATTTTATCAGTATTGTGATAGTGGGCATTGCCATTGATGGACCACAAGATCAGCATGACTAGTCCACGCAAATAAGTATAAAACATGAGATCTCCTTCGATTGTATTGCTTTTATTATTATACCTTATCAAAAGACTACTGGCAAACTTTTTCAGTTATCAGCCAACAGTTTTAGATGGGATTAGAATTCTTTTAAAAAAAATGATATGATAGAATTTATGGATAAAAATAAGATTATGGGATTAACCCAAAGAGAAGTCAAGGAAAGACAGGCTCAAGGTTTGGTCAATGACTTTACCGCTTCAGCCAGTACCAGTACTTGGCAAATCTTCAAACGAAATGTTTTTACACTTTTTAACGCATTAAACTTTGCTATTGCCCTAGCGCTGGCCTTTGTTCAGGCTTGGAGCAATCTGGTCTTCTTTGCCGTTATTTGCTTTAATGCTTTTTCTGGGATTGTGACCGAGCTCCGGGCCAAACACATGGTGGACAAGCTCAATCTCATGACCAAGGAAAAAGTCAAAACCATTCGTGAGGGTCAAGAAGTTGCTCTCGATCCAGAAGAGTTGGTTCTAGGAGATGTCATTCGTTTGTCTGCTGGGGAGCAGATTCCTAGTGATGCTCTGGTTCTGGGAGGATTTGCGGAAGTCAATGAAGCCATGTTGACGGGTGAGAGTGATTTGGTGCAAAAAGAAGTGGATGCCTTGCTTTTATCAGGGAGTTTCCTAGCCAGTGGCGCAGTTTTGGCTCAAGTTCACCATGTCGGGGCAGACAACTATGCTTCCAAACTCATGCTGGAAGCTAAGACAGTGAAACCCATCAACTCTCGTATCATGAAATCACTGGACAAGCTAGCAGGCTTTACTGGGAAGATTATCATTCCCTTTGGTCTAGCTCTCCTCCTAGAAGCCTTGATGTTAAAAGGCTTGCCCCTCAAGTCTTCTGTAGTGAATACTTCGACAGCACTTTTGGGTATGTTGCCCAAGGGAATTGCCCTTTTGACCATCACTTCGCTCTTGACTGCGGTGATCAAGCTGGGCTTGAAAAAGGTCTTGGTGCAGGAGATGTACTCTGTTGAGACCTTGGCGCGCGTGGATATGCTCTGTCTGGACAAGACGGGAACCATCACTCAAGGAAAGATGCAGGTGGAGGCAGTTCTTCCGCTGACGGAAACGTATGGTGAAGAGGCTATTACTAACATTCTGACCAGCTACATAGCTCACAGTGAGGATAAAAATCCAACAGCCCAGGCTATTCGCCAGCGTTTTGTGGGAGAAATAGCCTATCGCATGCTTTCGAATCTTCCCTTCTCTAGCGACCGCAAGTGGGGAGCTATGGAGTTAGAAGGGCTAGGGACAGTTTTCTTAGGTGCGCCTGAGATGTTGTTGGACTCTGAAGTCCCAGAAGCTAGAGAGGCCTTGGAGAGAGGCTCGCGTGTTTTGGTCTTGGCCCTCAGTCAGGAAAAACTAGATCATCACAAACCACAGAAACCGTCTGACATTCAAGCCCTGGCCCTGCTGGAAATCTTGGATCCGATTCGAGAAGGAGCAGCTGAGACACTAGACTATCTTCGTTCCCAGGAAGTGGGACTCAAGATTATCTCTGGTGACAATCCCGTTACAGTTTCCAGCATTGCCCAGAAGGCTGGCTTTGCAGACTATCACAGCTATGTAGATTGCTCAAAAATCACGGATGAGGAATTGATGGCCATGGCTGAAGAGACAGCTATTTTCGGACGTGTTTCCCCTCATCAAAAGAAACTCATCATTCAAACGCTGAAAAAAGCAGGGCATACAACGGCTATGACAGGGGACGGAGTCAATGATATCCTGGCTCTTCGTGAGGCGGATTGTTCGATCGTAATGGCTGAAGGGGATCCGGCGACTCGTCAGATTGCCAATCTAGTTCTCTTGAACTCAGACTTTAATGATGTTCCTGAGATTCTCTTTGAAGGTCGTCGCGTGGTCAATAACATCGCCCATATCGCACCGATTTTCTTGATTAAGACCATCTATTCCTTCTTGCTTGCAGTCATCTGTATTGCCAGCGTTTTACTAGGACGGTCTGAGTGGATTTTGATTTTCCCTTTCATTCCAATCCAGATTACCATGATCGACCAATTCGTGGAAGGTTTCCCGCCATTCGTTCTGACCTTTGAGCGAAATATCAAACCTGTTGAGCCAAACTTCCTCAGAAGATCCATGCTTCGCGCCCTACCAAGCGCCCTCATGGTCGTCTTCAGCGTTCTTTTTGTGAAAATATTTGGAGCAAGTCAAGGTTGGTCTGAGTTAGAAATATCAACCCTCCTCTATTATCTTCTTGGGTCTATCGGTTTCTTATCTGTATTTAGAGCCTGTATGCCATTTACCCTCTGGCGTGTTCTCTTGATTGTCTGGTCTGTAGGAGGCTTCCTAGCCACAGCTCTCTTCCCAATGATTCAAAAGTTGCTTGAAATTTCGACACTTACAGGACAAACATTCCCTGTTTACCTTGTCATGATGGCTGTCTTTACTGTGATATTTATCTTAACCAGTCGTTATCAAGCTAGAAAATAAAGAAAGGCTGCAATCTGTGGATTGCGGTCTTTTTAGGTGCAAGATTGCTAGCTGAAGTATGGTATAATAAAAGGTAATAGAGTTTTGGAAAGTGAGAGAAGATGATTTCAAAGAGATTAGAATTGGTGGCGTCCTTTGTGCCACAAGGTGCCATTTTACTAGATGTAGGGAGTGACCATGCTTATCTGCCGATTGACTTGGTTGAAAGAGGAAAAATCAAAAGTGCCATTGCAGGGGAAGTGGTGGAAGGTCCTTACCAGTCTGCGGTTAAAAATGTTGAGGCTCACTGTCTAAAGGAGAAAATCCAAGTCCGTTTAGCCAATGGCTTAGCGGCATTTGAAGAGGTAGACCAAGTCTCCGTTATCACCATTGCTGGTATGGGTGGCCGTTTGATTGCTACGATCTTGGAGGAAGGTTTGGAAAAGCTAGCTAATGTAGAACGTTTGATCCTCCAGCCCAATAATCGTGAAGACGACTTGCGCATTTGGTTGCAAGACAATGGTTTTCAGATTGTAGCAGAAAGCATCCTAGAAGAAGCTGGCAAGTTCTACGAGATTTTGGTGGTGGAAGCGGGACAAATGAAGCTATCAGCCAGTGATGTTCGCTTTGGTCCCTTCTTGTCCAAAGAAGTCAGCCCAGTCTTTGTCCAAAAATGGCAAAAAGAAGCTGCTAAGTTAGAGTTTGCCCTTAATCAAATCCCAGAAAAAAATCTGGAGGAACGTCAAGTTCTAGTAGATAAAATTCAAGCCATCAAGGAGGTGCTCCATGTTAGCAAGTGAAGTAATTAACGCATATGAAGCCTTTTGCCCTCAGGAATTTTCCATGGAGGGTGACAGTCATGGTCTGCAAATCGGCACTTTGGACAAGGATATCCAAAGGGTCATGGTTGCCCTTGATATTCGTGAAGAGACGGTGGCAGAGGCCATTGAAAAGGGTGTGGACTTGATTATCGTTAAGCACGCGCCAATTTTCCGTTCCATCAAGGATCTGGTAGCCAGCCGTCCGCAAAATCAGATTTACATCGACCTTATCAAGCATGACATCGCCGTTTATGTCAGTCACACCAATATTGACATCGTTGAGAATGGTCTCAATGATTGGTTCTGCCAGATGCTAGGCATTGAGGAGACGACTTATCTCCAGGAAACAGGCCCAGAACGTGGGATTGGGCGTATTGGTGACATTCAACCTCAAACATATGAAGAATTTGCCAGTCATGTCAAGCAAGTCTTTGGTCTAGATAGCCTTCGAATGGTGCATTATCAAGAGAGTGATTTGAAGAAGGAAATTTCAAGAGTTGCCATTTGCGGTGGTAGTGGTCAGTCTTTCTATCCTGATGTTTTGGCAAAGGGGGCTGATGTCTATATTACTGGTGATATCTACTACCATACAGCACAGGATATGCTGTCTGATGGCTTGTTGGCGCTGGACCCGGGCCACTATATCGAAATTCTTTTTGTCGAAAAAATTGCAACACTTCTTGCCCAATGGAAGGCAGAAAAGGATTGGACCATTGATATCATACCTAGCCAAGCATCGACCAATCCTTTCCACCATATCTAGTTAGGAAGTGAAGACAATGAAAAAAGTTGCCATTGTTGGAGCAGGGATTGTAGGGGCAACAGCTGCCTACTACCTCTCTAAAGAAGCTGACCTAGAGGTGACCGTTTTTGACCATGGACAGGGGCAAGCAACCAAGGCTGCAGCAGGAATTATCAGTCCTTGGTTTTCCAAACGCCGCAATAAAGCCTGGTACAAGATGGCGCGCTTGGGAGCTGACTTTTATGTGGATTTGTTGGCTGATTTAGAAAAGTCTGGTCAAAAAATCGACTTTTATCAGCGTTCGGGAGTTTTCCTCTTGAAAAAGGACGAATCCAAGCTAGAAGAACTTTATGAACTAGCCCTTCAGCGCAGGGAAGGATCTCCCTTGATAGGCCAGTTAGCCATTTTAGACCAAGCGTCTGCAAATGAATTATTCCCTGGTTTGCAGGGATTCGACCGCCTGCTCTATACTTCTGGTGGAGCGAGAGTAGATGGCCAACTGTTAGTGAATCGTTTGCTAGAAGCCAGTCAGGTCAAGCTGGTCAAAGAAAAAGTAAGTCTGACACCTTTAGAATTCGGCTATCAGATTGGCGAAGAGGTGTTTGATCAGGTTATTCTAGCAACGGGAGCTTGGTTGAGGGACATTTTGGAGCCTTTAGGATATGAGGTAGATGTTCGTCCCCAAAAGGGGCAACTCCGAGATTATCAGCTCTCCGAAGACCTAGAATCTTACCCTGTTGTCATGCCAGAGGGGGAGTGGGATTTGATCCCTTTTGCAGGTGGGAAATTGTCCTTAGGCGCTACTCATGAAAATGATATGGGATTTGATTTGACGGTAGATGAAACCTTGCTCCAACAAATGGAGGAAGCAGCCTTGCCATCCTACCCAGCCTTGGCTGAAGCTACTATAAGAGGTGAGCGAGTAGGAATCCGTGCCTATACCAGTGATTTTTCGCCATTTTTTGGGCAAGTCCCAGGCTTAGCAGGTGTCTATGCGGCTAGTGGACTAGGTTCATCAGGTCTCACAACGGGTCCGATCATCGGTTACCATCTAGCCCAGCTGGTCCAAGACAAGGAGTTGACCTTGGACCCAGTAAACTATCCAATTGCAAACTATGTCAAACGAGTAAAAAGCGAATAAGTATTTTACTGAAATTTTAGCAGGTAGTTTAGGATGTCAAATGACATTCCCTATCAAAAATGATAAAATAAGAAAAAATAATCCGAGAATCGAGGAAAAAAGATGCAAGAAAAGATTTTGGTAACTGGTGGTGCTGGATTTATCGGAACCCACACTGTTATTGAGTTGATCCAAGCAGGTCATCAAGTGGTTGTGGTGGATAATCTTGTCAATAGCAATCGTAAAAGTTTAGAAGTTGTTGAAAGAATCACAGGAGTTGAGATTCCTTTTTATGAGGCAGATATCCGTGATACTGATACTCTCAGAGATATTTTCAAGCAGGAAGAACCGACTGGTGTGATTCACTTTGCTGGTTTGAAGGCTGTTGGCGAATCAACCCGTATCCCTCTTGCCTACTATGATAACAATATCGCAGGAACTGTCAGCCTTTTGAAAGCTATGGAAGAAAATAATTGTAAGAACATCATCTTCAGTTCTTCGGCGACAGTTTACGGAGATCCTCACACTGTTCCAATCTTGGAAGATTTCCCACTTTCAGTGACCAACCCGTACGGCCGTACTAAGCTCATGTTAGAGGAGATTTTGACCGATATCTACAAGGCAGACTTAGAATGGAATGTGGTCTTGCTTCGTTACTTCAACCCAATCGGAGCGCATGAAAGTGGAGACCTAGGAGAAAATCCAAATGGAATTCCAAACAATCTCTTACCTTATGTTTCACAAGTAGCAGTTGGCAAACTAGAGCAAGTGCAAGTATTTGGAGATGATTACGATACAGAAGATGGAACTGGTGTTCGTGACTATATCCATGTTGTAGACCTAGCCAAAGGTCACGTTGCAGCTTTGAAAAAACTTCAAAAAGGTTCAGGTCTAAACATTTATAACCTTGGGACTGGTAAAGGTTACTCCGTTCTTGAAATTATCCAAAATATGGAAAAAGCAGTGGGACGTCCTATTCCTTACCGCATCGTAGAACGCCGCCCAGGTGATATCGCTGCCTGCTACTCAGACCCAGCAAAAGCCAAAGCAGAGCTCGGATGGGAAGCAGAACTCGACATCACCCAAATGTGTGAAGACGCATGGCGTTGGCAAAGCAAGCATCCAAATGGATTTGAAGACTAAGATGATGATTTCAATCATCGTCCCTTGTCTAAACGAAGAGGAAGTACTTCCTCTTTTTTATCAGTCTGTGGAAGCTCTGCTTCCTGACTTGGGAGCAGAGGTCGAATATGTCTTTGTAGACGATGGCTCAATCGATGGGACCCTGCAGCTTTTGAAGACCTATCGGGAGCAGAATCCTACGGTCCGTTATGTCTCATTCTCACGAAATTTTGGGAAAGAGGCAGCCTTATACGCAGGCTTGCAGCATGCAACTGGAGACTTGGTGGTCGTGATGGATGCAGACCTTCAGGATCCTCCTAGTATGCTACTTGAGATGAAAGCCTTACTAGACCAAAATGCAGATATAGACTGTGTTGGGACACGGAGAACTAGTCGGGAGGGAGAACCCTTTTTCCGCAGTTTCTGTGCTGACCTCTTTTACCGCCTCATGCAAAAAATTAGCCCAGTAGCTCTGCCCTCAGGTGTCCGTGATTTTCGCATGATGAGACGATCTGTGGTAGATGCTATTTTGACCCTGACCGAGTCCAATCGTTTTTCTAAAGGACTCTTTGCCTGGGTGGGTTTTAAAACGCACTATCTTGATTATCCAAACGTTGAACGACAGGCTGGCAAGACCAGTTGGAGTTTTAGACAACTCTTTTTCTACTCGATTGAAGGAATTCTTAACTTTTCAGATTTTCCCTTGAGTATAGCCTTTGTAGCGGGACTCCTATCTTGTTTTATTTCTTTTATGATGACTGTTTTTGTGGTGTTTCGGACCCTTATCTTGGGAAATCCGACATCTGGCTGGACCTCTCTGATGGCTGTCATTCTCTTTCTTGGAGGGATTCAACTCCTGACGATTGGGATTCTCGGTAAGTATATCAGTAAGATTTATCTAGAGACCAAAAAAAGACCACTCTATCTCGTCAAAGAAAAAAGTGATGGTAAGTCAAAACAAAGATAGAATTTATCTAGCGTAGTTACTTTTTGTTTTTATAATTCTTTTACTCCGGAATTTTGGTGGTTTTTGGTGGTCTTTAAAGTAACTAGGGATTTGATACGGTATAATGGATTTATGTAGGGATATTTACTGCAAAAGTGGAAACTTAAGAAATAAAAAAATTAGGAGGATTATTTTATGCTAAATAAAGAGGATTATACTGAAGAAATCGGGCTAATAGAGAACCAAAATTATGTAGAGGCTGAATTGTATCCTATAGTTGCTGATATAATTAAGCCCACTTTAAAAGATAGTTTATCAAAAAGATATGTTTTCGGAAGAAGAAAGAGTAATATGGGACAAATATATTATGGTCTAAGTAATTTTCCTGATATAGTTATTTTAGATAAGACTTATGAAAACAAATCCAGAAAAAGTATAAAAAATAAAGAATGGAAGAAACTTCGAGGGTGCGTGGAAGTTAAGAATTTAAAGTATCCTTTAATTACAGAGGAAAAAATCAAATCAACCTTATCGAACAGCTCTGAACATTTAACTAGAGAGATGGGACAACTTATTGGAGATCTTTTATGGTATAAAAAAGTAATTTATACAAATGGAATTGAATGGAGATTTCTAAGTTTAGATGACAGGGAAGAGATAGATAACACAATTATTGAAATGGTTAACAAAAGAATAGAATCAGAAAAAGAGGGAAATTCTTTTGATTGGTGGAAGAATATTAAAGATTTATCGTTCAGTTATACGGATATATGTTTATCCAAAGATTGTATACAAGAGTGGGACGAATTTGTTAAGAAAGTAAAGGAAATAGAATGGTAGGAGTCTATTCTCATTGAGAAATTTAGATTATAAGTTACAGTAAGATTTATCTAGAGACCAAAAAAAGACCACTCTATCTCGTCAAAGAAAAAAGTGACCTTTCTATTATTGAAGGAAAAAAATAACCAAAAAAGACTATAATTTTACCTAGAAATATGCTAAACTAATAAGTGTGGGAAAAATGAGAAAAAATCAATAACATTCATTCCCTGCTTCCTACGATGGATCTTTTAGAAGTGCACGTGTAGGACAATTTTTGATGGCCTCCAGAACATCGCTGGTCTCAGCGATTTCTCTTTGCAATTCAACTGGATCATCGTAAAATCGAACGATTCCATTATCATGGTAATCAAAGAGTTCAGAATAAGTTTGGCAAAGCCCGCAGGCGATGCACCGTTCGGGTATAAGTGTGACTTTCATATTTATATTGTAATAAGAAAATGTAAAAAAAACAAGGAGTAAGGTATGGAAAAAGAACCGTGGCAAGAAGATATTTACGAAAACAATGAGGAAGAAACAAGATCAGAGCGTCGACACCGGAAACAAAAAGGGAAAGGCGTTGTTGCGAATCGTGTCTTGACGGTTCTAGCCAGCCTCTTCTTTGTAATCGTTGTAGCGATGGTAGTTGTATTGATTTACCTATCAACCGGAGGAAGCAATCGTACTTCATCTTTGAAGGACTTCTATGATGCATCGTCTCCTTCTACAAGTGCAAGTTCTAAAGTGGAAGCATCATCATCTTCAAGTAGCAAGGTAGAGGAAACAGCTTCTTCTGAATCAACACCTTCAGAGAGCAGTTCGGAAGAACATACAGAGGGTGAAGGAACACTTACAGTACAGCCTGGAGAGGGAGAAGCAGCTCTTGCTCAACGTGCAGGGATTTCCATTGCCCAGCTAGAAGCCCTAAATCCTTCTCATATGTCATCTGGATCTTGGTTTGCCAACCCAGGTGATGTGATTAAGACAAGATAGGAGTCGGTCATGAAGACAATTCAAATTGCTATCGATGGTCCAGCTTCGAGTGGTAAGAGTACGGTCGCAAAGATTGTCGCTAAGGATTTTGGTTATACTTATCTCGATACAGGTGCTATGTACCGTGCTGCGACTTATATAGCGCTCAAACACCAGTTGAATGCAGGAAATGTAGACCAACTTCTTGAGCTTCTTAACCAACACCCCATTAGTTTTGGTCGTTCAGAAACAGGTGAGCAACTTGTTTTTGTAGGAGATGTTGATATTACGCATCCGATTCGTGAAAATGAAGTGACCAACAAGGTTTCAAGCATCGCTGCCATTCCTGAAGTGCGTGAAAAACTGGTTTCTCTCCAGCAAGAGATTGCTCAGCAAGGTGGTATCGTCATGGATGGGCGTGATATCGGGACAGTTGTTTTACCACAAGCTGAACTCAAGATTTTCCTAGTGGCTTCTGTTGAAGAAAGAGCAGAGCGTCGTTACAAGGAAAATATTGCTAAAGGGATTGAGACAGACCTTGAAACGTTGAAAGAAGAGATTGCTGCGCGTGACTACAAGGATAGTCATCGTGAAACCTCTCCTCTCAAACAGGCTGAGGATGCAGTTTATCTTGACACAACTGGACTAAGTATCCAAGAAGTGGTTGAAAAAATCGAATCCGAAGCAAAAAAATATATGTCCTAGGGACGAGAGGAGCAGGCTAAATGAAGCCTGCTCCTTTTCTCTCTTTTGCGCGCGTTTCAAAACAGCCTTTTTGGGAGAATTTTGATAAAATAGTAGTATCAATAAAAAGGATGAAAGCATGACAAAGAAAATCGTAGCCATTTGGGCTCAAGATGAAAAGGGTGTAATCGGGAAAGAGGATCGTTTACCTTGGCATTTGCCAGCAGAGTTAAAACATTTTAAAGAAACAACCTTGAATCATGCCATTTTAATGGGTCGTGTAACCTTTGATGGGATGGGTCGACGATTGCTTCCAGGACGTGAAACCTTGATTTTGACGCGTAATCCCGAAGAAACAATCGATGGTGCTCTGGTCTTCCAAAATGTTGAGGATGTTTTAGACTGGTATCATCATCAGGATAAAAATCTATACATCCTTGGTGGCAAGCAAATTTTTCAGCTTTTTGAACCTTTCTTAGATGAGCTTATTGTGACACAAATTCATGCTCAAGTTGAAGGGGATACTTATTTCCCGGAAGATTTTGACTTGACTGTTTTTGAGACTATTGCAAGCAAATCTTATAGCAAAGATGAAAAAAATGCCTATGATTTTACCATCGAATATAGAAAGAGAAAGGAAGTCTAATGGAGCGCAGTATTTTTGGATTTTTTACAGCTCTTTTGTGTGCTG
The DNA here is from genome assembly GCF_030440025.1 of Streptococcus sp. SO2. The sequence goes on along the minus strand of NZ_JAQFJH010000001.1, from coordinate 414,946 downwards.
TCTGTCTAGTAGCTGGAACACACGCTTTTCGTAAAAAGCGCTTTGGACTTGCTACTCTGCTTTGGCTTAATGCTTTTACCAATCTGGTAAACAGTGTCCACGCTTTTTATATGACCTTATTTTAGATAGAATGATAAATTAGAATGGAAGGAAATCATGCCTACAAATAGGAAAAATGATATGATGGTTTATTGCTCATTTTGTGGCAAGAGCCAAGAAGAAGTAAAGAAAATAATCGCTGGGAACAACGCCTTTATCTGTAATGAATGTGTGGAGTTGGCCCAGGAAATCATTCGGGAGGAGTTGGCCGAGGAAGTCTTGGCAGACTTGTCTGAAGTACCAAAACCAATCGAACTCCTCAATATCCTAAATCACTATGTGATTGGTCAAGATCGTGCCAAACGTGCCTTGGCAGTGGCTGTATACAATCACTATAAACGCATCAATTTCCACGATACGCGTGAAGAGTCAGAAGATGTGGATTTGCAAAAGTCAAATATCCTGATGATTGGCCCAACTGGTTCAGGGAAAACTTTCTTGGCTCAGACTTTGGCAAAGAGCTTGAACGTGCCTTTCGCTATTGCAGATGCAACAGCTCTGACTGAGGCTGGGTATGTGGGTGAGGACGTGGAAAATATCCTCCTCAAACTCTTGCAGGCTGCTGACTTTAACATCGAACGTGCAGAACGTGGGATTATCTACGTAGATGAAATTGACAAAATTGCCAAGAAGAGCGAGAATGTGTCGATCACACGTGATGTTTCGGGTGAAGGTGTACAACAAGCCCTTCTCAAGATTATCGAGGGAACTGTCGCTAGCGTGCCGCCTCAAGGAGGACGCAAACATCCACAACAAGAGATGATTCAGGTGGATACTAAAAATATCCTCTTTATCGTGGGTGGTGCTTTTGATGGCATCGAAGAAATCGTTAAACAACGTCTGGGTGAAAAAGTTATTGGCTTTGGCCAAAATAACAAGGCGATTGACGAAAACAGCTCTTACATGCAAGAAATCATCGCTGAAGACATTCAAAAATTCGGTATTATCCCTGAGTTGATTGGACGCTTGCCTGTCTTTGCTGCTCTTGAGCAATTGACGGTCGATGACTTGGTTCGCATCTTGAAAGAGCCAAGAAATGCCTTGGTGAAACAATACCAAACCTTGCTTTCTTATGATGATGTTGAGTTGGAATTTGACGATGAAGCTCTTCAGGAAATAGCCAATAAGGCTATTGAACGCAAAACTGGTGCGCGTGGTCTTCGCTCAATCATCGAAGAAACCATGCTAGATGTTATGTTTGAAGTGCCAAGTCAAGAAAATGTGAAATTGGTCCGCATCACAAAAGAAGCTGTCGATGGAACGGAAAAACCCATCCTAGAAACAGCCTAGAGGTGACTATGGAACTTAATACACACAATGCTGAAATCCTGCTCAGTGCGGCAAACAAGTCCCACTATCCGCAGGATGACCTGCCAGAGATTGCCCTTGCAGGGCGTTCAAATGTCGGCAAGTCTAGCTTTATCAACACCATGTTGAACCGCAAAAATCTTGCTCGTACATCAGGAAAACCTGGGAAGACCCAGTTACTCAACTTCTTCAACATTGATGACAAGATGCGCTTTGTGGATGTGCCTGGTTATGGCTATGCCCGCGTTTCCAAAAAGGAGCGTGAAAAGTGGGGGCGCATGATTGAGGAATACTTAACGACTCGTGAAAATCTCCGTGCCGTGGTTAGTCTAGTGGATCTCCGCCACGACCCGTCAGCAGATGATGTGCAGATGTACGAATTTCTCAAATATTATGAGATTCCGGTTATCATCGTTGCGACCAAGGCGGACAAGATTCCTCGTGGTAAATGGAACAAGCACGAATCAGCAATCAAAAAGAAATTAAACTTTGACCCAAGTGACGACTTCATCCTCTTTTCATCTGTCAGCAAGGCAGGGATGAATCAGGCTTGGGATGCAATATTAGAAAAATTGTGAGGGAAAGAAATGGCAAAAACAATTCATACAGACAAAGCTCCAAAAGCTATCGGACCTTATGTTCAAGGGAAAATCGTTGGCAATCTTTTGTTTGCTAGCGGTCAAGTTCCTCTTTTACCTGAAACTGGAGAAATTGTAGGAGAAACGATCCAAGAACAGACAGAACAAGTCTTGAAAAATATCGGTGCTATTTTGGCTGAAGCGGGAACAGACTTTGACCATGTTGTCAAAACAACTTGCTTCTTGAGCGATATGAACGACTTTGTTCCTTTTAATGAGGTTTACCAGACTGCCTTTAAAGAGGAATTTCCAGCTCGTTCAGCTGTAGAGGTTGCACGTCTTCCTCGTGATGTAAAAGTCGAAATTGAAGTGATCGCAGAGATTGGATAAGCTAGTTGAAGTTTGGCTCTGCCAAACTTTTTTTGATATAAGGAGAGATAGATGACAAAGAAACAACTTCACCTAGTAATTGTGACAGGGATGAGTGGTGCAGGGAAAACAGTAGCCATTCAGTCCTTCGAGGATTTGGGGTATTTCACTATTGACAATATGCCGCCAGCCCTCTTGCCAAAGTTTTTGCAGTTGGTAGAGACCAAGGATGATGACCACAAACTGGCCTTGGTAGTCGATATGCGGAGCCGTTCCTTCTTTTCAGAGATTCAGGCAGTTTTGGATGAATTGGAAAACCAAGACGATTTGGACTTCAAAATCCTCTTTTTAGACGCAGCAGATAAGGAATTGGTGGCACGCTATAAGGAAACTAGACGAAGTCACCCTCTAGCTGCTGATGGTCGGATTTTAGATGGCATCAAGCTGGAACGTGAACTCCTAGCACCTTTGAAAAACATGAGTCAAAATGTGGTGGATACAACAGAACTCACTCCTCGTGAACTTCGTAAAACCATTGCAGAGCAATTTTCAGACCAAGAACAAGCCCAGTCTTTCCGTATCGAAGTCATGTCTTTTGGATTCAAGTATGGTATCCCGATCGATGCAGACCTGGTCTTTGATGTCCGTTTCTTGCCAAATCCCTACTACCTGCCTGAACTCCGTAATCAGACAGGTGAGGATCAAGCAGTTTATGACTATGTGATGAATCATGAAGAGTCTGAAAGTTTTTATCAGCACTTGCTCGCCTTGATTGAGCCCATTTTGCCAAGTTACAAAAAAGAAGGCAAGTCTGTTTTAACCATTGCAGTAGGATGTACAGGTGGACAGCACCGTAGTGTTGCCTTTGCCAAACGCATAGCTGAGGACCTTGCTAAAAACTGGCCTGTCAATGAAAGCCATCGTGACAAAGACAGAAGAAAGGAAACGGTAAACCGTTCATGAGAAAACCAAAGATAACGGTAATTGGTGGAGGAACTGGTATCCCCGTCATTTTGAAAAGCTTGCGAGAAAAGGATGTTGATATCGCAGCCATCGTAACGGTAGCTGATGATGGTGGCTCTTCTGGTGAGCTAAGAAAGAATATCCAACAGCTGACACCACCAGGCGATCTTCGCAATGTTCTGGTAGCCATGTCGGATATGCCTAAATTTTATGAGAAGGTTTTTCAGTACCGTTTCTCTGAAGAAGCTGGAGCTTTTGCGGGTCATCCTCTAGGAAATATCATTATAGCAGGGCTTTCTGAAATGCAAGGGTCCACTTATAATGCCATGCAGCTGCTAAGTCTCTTTTTCCATACAACAGGGAAGATTTACCCATCAAGTGACCACCCTTTGACGCTACATGCAGTCTTTAAAGACGGTTCTGAGGTGGCGGGTGAGAGCCATATTGCAGATCATCCTGGCATGATCGACCATGTCTATGTGACCAATACCTTGGATGATGAAACACCGCAAGCCAGCCGTCGAGTGGTTACTACCATTCTCGAGAGTGACATGATCGTCTTGGGTCCTGGTTCCCTCTTTACATCGATTTTGCCCAATATTGTCATTGAGGAGATTGGGCAGGCTCTCTTGGAGACTAAGGCTGAGATCGCCTATGTCTGCAATATCATGACCCAGCGTGGGGAAACAGAGCATTTTTCAGACAGTGACCATGTGGAAGTCCTCCATCGCCATCTAGGTCGGCCTTTTATTGATACGGTCTTGGTCAATATCGAAAAGGTCCCTAGAGAATACATGGATACCAACCGTTTCGATGAATATTTGGTACAGGTAGAGCATGACTTTGCTGGTCTTTGCAAGCAGGTTCCTCGTGTGATTTCATCCAACTTCCTTCGTTTGGAAAATGGAGGAGCCTTCCACGATGGGGATTTGATTGTGGATGAATTGATGCGCATTATACAGGTGAGAAAATGAGTTTTACAGTTGCAGTAAAAGAGGAAATTCTTGGTCAACACCATCTCAGTCGTTATGAACTATCGGCCATTATCAAGATGTCTGGCAGTATCGGTCTATCTAGTTCGGGCTTGACCTTGTCTGTCGTGACCGAAAATGCCAAGTTGGCTCGGTACCTTTATGAGTCCTTTCTCCATTTTTATGAGATCAAGTCAGAAATTCGACACCATCAGAGAAGCAATCTTCGTAAGAATCGTGTCTATACGGTCTATACAGATGAGAGGGTGCAGGAGCTTTTAGCTGATTTGCGACTTGCGGATTCCTTCTTTGGTTTGGAGACAGGCATTGATCCTGATATTTTAGCAGATGAAGAAGCAGGTCGTTCCTACTTATGTGGGGCCTTTCTTGCAAATGGTAGTATTCGCGATCCGGAGTCTGGCAAATACCAGTTGGAGATCAGTTCCGTTTATCTGGACCATGCCCAAGGACTGGCCTCTCTCCTCCAGCAATTTTTACTGGATGCCAAGGTTATTGAGCGAAAGAAAGGTGCAGTTACCTATCTCCAGCGTGCAGAAGACATCATGGATTTCTTGATCGTGATTGGGGCCATGCAGGCGCGTGATAATTTTGAGCGCGTCAAGATTTTGCGTGAAACTCGTAACGATCTCAATCGAGCCAATAATGCCGAGACAGCTAATATCGCTCGGACAGTTTCTGCCAGCATGAAGACTATCAATAATATCAGTAAAATCAAAGATAGAATGGGTTTGGAAAATTTACCAGTGGATTTGCAGGAGGTGGCTCGCTTACGGATCCAGCACCCAGACTACTCTATCCAGCAGTTGGCGGATAGCCTGAGCAATCCCCTGACCAAAAGTGGTGTCAACCACAGACTCAGAAAAATAAACAAGATTGCAGATGAACTATAAAACCACGAATCGTTGATCCGTGGTTCTTTTATTATAAACTGGTCGAGTGTTTGGGTTGTACTTTTTGGTCAGGGTCAATGTAGTTAATGGCATTGTTAACAGCTGTTGGAGCTTCACCCAGTCCTGTCGCAATCAAATCAATCTTACCTTCATAGTAGCAGCAGTCGCCGATAGCATAGATACCTGCTTGGCTGGATTCTTGTTTGCTATTGACGATAATCTTGTGACGGTTGAGATCCAGACCCCAATTTTTAAGATTGCCAACAGATGATTTGAAACCATAGTTGACAAAGAGGTGGTCTACTTCGATAGTTTCGGTTTCATCTGATTTGACTTTGGTGATTTCTAGTTTATCGAGTGTTTTTCCATCTCCGATAAGTTGGCTAGGAACGAACGGTGTCTTGATGGTCACAGATGATTCTTGCAAGGCTTGCACACTATGTTCCAAGGCGCGGAAATTATCTCTGCGGTGAACGAGAGTGGTTGGGGCAATCTTTTCAAAAGCCAGAGCCCAGTCCACTGCTGAGTCCCCACCACCAAGGATGGTCACTTTCTTACCAGCGTATTGTTGGATGTTGGAAACGTGGTGGTGGATATTTTCATAGTCCTCAACGTTCTCCAATTCGAGCGGACGTGGTTTAAAGGCACCTCCACCCATAGCAATGATGACTGTTTTGGTCAGATGGCTTCCCTTGTTGGTTGTGATGGTGAATCCTTGATCTTGCTTCTCAATTTCAAGAACGGTTTCGTTGAGGTGAACAGGTGTTTCAAAGCCGTTTAGCTGTTCAATCAAGCGATTGGTCAGTTCTTCCCCAGTTAGGTTTGAAAAACCTGGCACATCAAGGATTTGCTTTTCAGGGTAGAGGATGGCAGGTTGACCACCGAGCTGGGGAAGGGAGTCAATGATTTGGACTTTGGCTTGGCGTAGGTGGGCGTAAAAGGCAGCAAAGAGCCCGACAGGACCGCCACCGACAATGGTAATATCATAGAGTTGAGACATGATTTCTCCTTCGTTTTTTCTAATCAGTTTATTTTATCATATTTTTGCTTAATTTAAAATGAGGTAGGATAGGGAAAAAATGGGCAAAAAATGGTATAATGGTACAGAAAGTGTTTCGACAGGGAGGAGGCCAGGGATGAATTTTCAACAATTATCCAATTTACAATACTGGACGAGTTTGTTTTCAAGTCCTTGGACGATAGTCATCAATCTGATAGATATTCTCATTGTGACTTATATTTTATATCATTTTACCAAAGCGATTGCAGGGACCAAAATCATGATTTTGGTGCGGGGAGTCTTGGTCTTTATTTTAGGTCAGATTCTGTCCAATATGATTGGTTTGACGACCATTTCCTGGTTGATCAATCAGATCATCACCTACGGGGTGATTGCAGCAGTGGTTATCTTTTCACCAGAGATTCGGACTGGTTTGGAGCGATTGGGTCGGGCTACTGATTTCTTTTCCAATGCCCCTATCAGTGCGGAAGAGCAAATGGTTCGTGCATTTGTGAAATCAGTTGAATACATGAGTCCTCGTAAGATTGGGGCGCTTGTAGTGGTTCAGCGAGTAAGAACCTTGCAGGAATACATCTCGACAGGGATTCCTTTAGATGCTAAAATTTCGGCTGAATTGCTTATCAATATTTTTATTCCCAATACTCCCTTGCATGATGGTGCTGTCATTATCAAGGAAGACCGGATTGCCGTCACTTCAGCCTATCTACCCCTGACCGAAGATACCGGGATTTCCAAGGAGTTTGGAACGCGTCACAGGGCGGCGATTGGTTTGTCGGAAGTGTCAGATGCTCTTACCTTTGTGGTTTCGGAAGAAACGGGTGGAATCTCAATCACCTATAATGGAGTCTTTAAGCATGATTTGACCTTGGAAGAGTTTGAATCGGAGTTAAGAAGAATCTTACTTCCAAAATCAGAGAAAAAGCAAGGTCTGAAAGAGCGCTTGCTAGGAGGATTGAAACATGAGAAAAAATAGTCTATACATCATTTCTTCCTTCTTTTTCGCCTGCATCCTCTTTATCTATGCGACTTCAACAAACTATCAGAATAGCAACAGTGCCAGACAGGTGCGGACGGAGACTTATACAAACACAGTTCTTAATGTCCCAATTGATATTCAGTATGACAGTGATCAGTATTTTATCAGTGGTTTTACATCTGAGGTGACGGTCTTTCTAACAGGCTCAAACAGAGTTGCTTTAGCGAGTGAGATGCAGGAAAGTACCCGCAAATTTAAGGTGACGGCTGATCTTTCTGATGCTAGTGTAGGAACCATCGAAGTTCCTCTGACTATTGAAAATTTACCGAGTGGTTTGACGGCTGTTGCGACACCGCAAAAGATAACAGTGAAGGTTGGTAAAAAAGCAAAACGAGACAATGTCATTGTTGTGCCGGAGATTGATCCTAGTCAGATTGATTCTCGCGTGAAAATCGATACAGTTACTGTATCAGATGAAAAAGTAACGGTTATTAGTGATGAGGAAACCCTCTCCAAAGTAGATCGTGTCATTGCCATCTTACCGACGAGTGAACGGATAACTAGAAACTACTCGTCCTCTGTTCCTCTACAAGCAGTCGATAAAAATGGAAATGTCTTACCAAGCGTCATTATGCCGTTTGACACAACTATGAAAATTACAACAAAAACAGCAACGTCTAGTTCAAGTAACTCGTCAACAAGTTCCTCAGAAGGCAGTTCGTCTTCAACGAGTTCAGAAACAAAATCAGATTCGTCTAAACAATAATAAATAATAGAAAAGGATGATAAATAAAATGGGTAAATATTTTGGGACCGATGGAGTCCGTGGAGAAGCAAACGTAGAACTGACACCAGAATTGGCCTTTAAACTAGGCCGTTTTGGTGGATATGTCCTCAGTCAACACGAAACAGAAGCCCCTAAAGTCTTTGTAGGACGTGATACACGTATCTCAGGAGAAATGTTAGAATCAGCCTTGGTGGCAGGTCTTCTCTCTGTAGGGATTCACGTCTACAAACTTGGTGTCCTTGCAACACCAGCAGTAGCTTACTTGGTTAAAACTGAGGGAGCCAGTGCAGGTGTCATGATTTCCGCGAGTCACAATCCAGCCCTTGATAATGGAATTAAATTCTTTGGTGGGGATGGCTTCAAACTTGATGATGAAAAAGAAGCAGAAATTGAAGCCTTGTTGGACGCTGCCGAAGACACTCTTCCTCGTCCAAGTGCCGAAGGCTTGGGAACCTTAGTGGACTATCCAGAAGGTTTACGCAAGTACGAAGGCTACCTTGTTTCAACTGGAACGCCTCTTGAGGGAATGAAAGTGGCCTTGGACACAGCAAACGGTGCAGCGTCTACAAGTGCTCGTCAAATCTTTGCAGACCTTGGGGCTCAAATAACTGTTATCGGTGAGACACCAGATGGTCTTAACATCAACTTGAATGTGGGTTCTACACATCCAGAAGCTCTCCAAGAACTAGTCAAAGAAAGCCAGTCAGCTATTGGTTTGGCCTTTGACGGAGACAGTGACCGCTTGATTGCTGTTGATGAAAATGGCGAAATTGTTGATGGTGATAAGATTATGTATATCATTGGGAAATACCTTTCTGAAAAAGGCCAGTTAGCTCAAAATACCATCGTAACAACGGTTATGTCTAACCTTGGCTTCCATAAGGCCTTGGAGAGTGCTGGCATTAACAAGGCAGTGACTGCTGTTGGTGATCGCTATGTCGTTGAAGAAATGAGAAAATCAGGCTACAACCTTGGTGGTGAACAATCAGGCCACGTTATCTTGATGGATTACAATACAACTGGTGATGGTCAATTATCAGCTGTCCAATTGACCAAAATTATGAAAGAAACAGGTAAGAGCTTGTCTCAACTAGCATCAGAAGTGACGATTTACCCACAAAAACTGGTCAATATCCGAGTGGAAAATGCCATGAAAGAAAAGGCTATGGAAGTACCAGCCATCAAGACAATCATCGAAAAGATGGAAGAAGAGATGGCAGGGAACGGTCGTATCCTTGTCCGCCCAAGTGGAACAGAACCCCTCTTGCGTGTCATGGCAGAAGCTCCTACAACAGAAGAAGTTAACTACTATGTAGATACGATTGCTGCTGTGGTTAAAGATGAAATCGGAATTGACTAAAGCCTAGAAAACTAGATGAAATGATAAAAATGTGGTACAATTGCATAGTAAATTGTAGCAATGGGAGAGAAAAATGAATCTTAAACGAGAACAAGAATTTGTTAGCCAGTATCACTTTGATGCTCGTAACTTTGAATGGGAAAATGAAAATGGAGCTCCTGAAACTAAGGTAGACGTGAACTTTCAGTTGCTCCAACATGACCAAGAAAACCAAGTGACTTCTTTAGTCGTTATCTTGAGTTTCATGATTGTCTTTGACAAATTTGTCATCAGCGGAACAATTTCTCAAGTTAACCATGTGGAAGGTCGAATTGTCAACGAACCAAGCGAATTTAACCAAGAAGAAGTCGAAACCTTGGCACGTCCATGTTTGAACATGCTCAATCGTTTGACGTATGAAGTAACAGAAATTGCCTTGGATCTTCCAGGGATCAATTTGGAGTTTTAGTCATGAAATTAGCTGTCATTACAGATTCTTCAGCCTATTTAGAGGAGAAGACGCTGCAAAGAGAGAATCTATTTATCTTGGATATTCCTGTCAATATTGATGGGGAAGAGTATGTCGAAGGTGTCAATCTGACTGCTGAGGAATTTTATCAAAAAATGGCTCAGTCTGGAGAATTGCCTAAAACTAGTCAACCAAGTATTGCCAAATTGGATGAGATTCTAAGTTCCTTGAAAGATGAAGGCTATACCCATGTCTTGGGACTCTTTCTTTCGTCAGGAATTTCAGGCTTTTATCAGAACATCCAATACCTGTTGGATGAATATGATGGCTTGACCATTGCCTTTCCAGATACCCATATCACAAGTTCCCCTCTAGGATTTATGGTGGAGAGTGCCTTTGAATGGGCAGAACAAGGCGATGATTTTGCTCAGATTCAGGAGAAATTGGCTATTCAAATCGCTGATAACTCGGCATTTATCATAGTAGATGACCTTGATCACTTGGTTAAGGGAGGACGTCTGTCAAATGGGGCGGCCATTCTAGGAAATCTTCTCAGTATCAAGCCCATTCTTTATTTTAATGACCAAGGTGTGATTGAAGTTTACGAAAAAGTCCGTACGGAAAAGAAGGCAACCAAACGTTTGGTGGAAATCATCAAAGAGTTGACAAAAGATGGGGACTACCGTATTACAGTCATTCATGGGAACGCTCCTCAAAAGGCGGCAGATTTGCACCAACTCTTGATTGAGAGTGGTGTGAATTCTGAGATTCCAATTGATACCTTTGGTAGTGTCATTGGGACTCACCTTGGAGAAGGTAGTATCGCCTTGAGCTATACACCAATCGTCTAAATTGTTCTTACAAGCTTTGTATCTTAGAAATTGAACACGGACTACCTGCCTCTTGAAAAAAGATGCCTGTCTTGCCTTTCATGGAAAGTCAGCGCCATTCCCTATTTTTCATGGACAGCTAACGTCCTTTGTATCTTGATAATTGAACACGCCTGGAACACTGTGTGAAAAAGATAGTTCTTCCGAGGAGTAGACACTCCTTGATCAGAACTCCTATTTTCACTTTGTGTTCTTGCAGGCTTTGTATCTTAGACAGGAGTAGAGATGAGTATTCGAGTAATTATTGCCGGTTTTAAGGGAAAGATGGGCCAAGCTGCTTGTCAGATGGTCTTGGCTGATCCAGACTTGGACTTAGTCGCAGTTTTGGATCCGTTTGAGTCTGAGTCAGAGTGGCAGGGAATTCCTGTCTTCAATGATAAGGTTGACTTGGCTGGTTTTGAAGCGGATGTCTGGGTAGATTTTACAACTCCAGCTGTTGCCTACGAAAATACACGCTTTGCTCTTGAAAATGGCTTTGCTCCAGTCGTAGGAACAACAGGCTTCACTAGTGAAGAAATTGCAGAACTAAAAGCATTTTCCCGTGAACAAGATTTGGGTGGCTTGATTGCCCCTAACTTTGCCTTGGGAGCTGTCTTGCTGATGCAATTTGCGGCGCAGGCTGCCAAATATTTCCCAAATGTGGAGATTATCGAGCTCCATCATGACAAGAAAAAGGATGCTCCGAGTGGAACAGCTATTAAAACAGCTGAGTTGATGGCGGAAGTTCGGGAATCAATCCAGCAAGGTGCGCCTGATGAGGAAGAATTGATTGCTGGTGCCCGTGGTGCTGATTTTGATGGTATGCGCATCCATTCAGTCCGTCTACCAGGCTTGGTAGCCCATCAGGAAGTCATCTTTGGCAATCAGGGAGAAGGATTGACCCTCCGTCATGACTCCTATGACCGTAGCTCCTTCATGACAGGGGTCAATTTGGGAATCAAAGAAGTTGTCAAGCGTCATGAGCTTGTCTATGGATTAGAACACTTATTATGAGATTAACGCAAATGCCTTCTGAATTTCAGAAGGCTTTACCAGTATTAGAAAAAATTAAAGAAGCAGGCTTTGAGGCCTATTTTGTTGGGGGCTCCGTCAGAGATGCCCTACTCAATCGCCCCATCCATGATGTGGACATCGCGACGTCTTCTTATCCAGAAGAAACCAAGCAGATTTTCCCTCGCACAGCTGACATCGGAATCGAGCACGGAACCGTCTTGGTTTTAGATGGGGACGAGGAGTATGAGGTAACCACCTTTCGAACAGAGGATGTCTATGTAGACTATCGCAGACCCAGTGCGGTTTTCTTTGTGCGTTCGCTAGAAGAGGACCTCAAGCGCCGTGATTTCACAGTTAATGCCTTTGCCTTGGATGAGACAGGCGAAATTATTGACTTGTTCCATGGTTTAGAAGATTTGAAAAACCAAGTCTTGCGAGCAGTTGGAGTGGCTAGTGAACGTTTCAATGAAGATGCTTTGCGCATTATGCGTGGTTTTCGTTTTCAGGCCAGTCTTGGTTTTGAACTTGAGCAAGAAACATTTGAAGCGATGAAGACTTTGACGCCACTCTTGGAGAAAATTTCTGTGGAGCGAACCTTTGTTGAGTTTGATAAGCTCTTGCTGGCACCTTTTTGGCGAGTTGGTCTGTCTTCCATGATTGAGAGTCAAGCTTATGATTATCTCCCTGATATGGCAGCCAGTCGAGAAAAGCTTCAAAAATTGTTTGATTTAGAGGCGGATTTCACCTTTGAATCTTCTGAACAAGCCTGGGCGGCTCTATTGTGGGCTTTGGAGATTAAAGATGCACAGCCATTTTTGAAGGCATGGAAAACCTCACGCCAGTTTGCCAAGCAGGTTCAGGGGTTGCTGACCATTTTGGCTTTGCGAGAAGAAGGAGAACTGAGCAAGCGCGATTGTTACCGCTTTGACTTGGATTCCCTTCTACAAGCCGAAAGTCTTCGTCAGGCTCAAGGGAAAGAAGTCAATCCACAAAACATCAAAGAAACTTACCATAGTTTGACCATTCATGATAAGAAAGAAATCCAGATTAATGGTGGAATTTTGATTAAGGAATATGGTTACCAGCCAGGACCAGACTTGGGAGAGATTTTAACAGAGATTGAGTTTGCCATTGTCGATGGAGAGTTGGAAAACGACCGTCAAGCAATCCATGCTTACCTGAGGGAGAAAAAATGAGTGATTTTATTGTTGAAAAACTAAGTAAATCCGTCGGTGACAAGACCGTTTTTAAGGATATTTCCTTTATCATCCATGACCTAGACAGAATTGGTCTAATTGGTGTCAATGGAACGGGTAAGACTACCCTTTTAGACGTCCTTTCTGGCGTTTCTGGCTTTGATGGGGATGTCAGTCCCTTTTCGGCAAAGAATGACTATAAGATTGGCTACTTGACCCAGGATCCTGATTTTGATGATAGCAAGACGGTCTTGGATACGGTTCTGTCCAGCGACCTCAAGGAAATCCAGTTGATTCGTGAGTATGAGTTGATCATGCTCAACTACAGTGAGGACAAGCAGGCTCGTTTGGAACGGGTCATGGCAGAGATGGACTCTCTCCAAGCCTGGGAAATTGAAAGCCAGGTCAAGACGGTCCTCAGCAAGCTGGGTATTCAGGACTTGTCGACTCCAGTTGGTGAATTGTCAGGTGGTCTAAGAAGACGGGTTCAGTTGGCGCAAGTTCTCCTAGGAAACCACGACCTCTTGTTACTAGACGAGCCGACCAACCATCTGGACATTACGACCATTGAGTGGTTGACCCTCTTTTTGAAAAATTCTAAGAAGACAGTTCTCTTTATCACCCACGATCGTTATTTCCTAGATGCACTATCAACGCGGATTTTCGAGTTGGACCGAGCAGGCTTGACCGAGTATCAGGGAAATTATCAGGACTATGTTCGCCTCAAGGCTGAACAAGATGAGCGTGACGCTGCCCTTCTCCACAAGAAAGAACAACTCTACAAACAAGAACTGGCCTGGATGCGCAGACAACCGCAGGCGCGTGCGACCAAGCAACAAGCTCGTATCAATCGTTTCCACGATTTGAAAAAGGAAGTTTCAGGTGGCGTTGCTGAAACAGACTTAACCATGAACTTTGAAACCAGTCGGATTGGGAAAAAAGTCATCGAGTTTCAGAATGTTTCCTTTGCTTATGAGAACAAGCCCATTTTGCAAGATTTTAGTCTCTTGGTGCAAGCTAAAGACCGTATCGGAATCGTTGGGGACAACGGTGTCGGGAAGTCAACTCTGCTTAATCTGATTGCAGGAAGTCTTGATCCGACTAAAGGTCAAGTTGTGATTGGGGAAACCGTTCGTATCGCCTATTTCTCTCAACAAATCGAAGGGTTGGATGAAAGCAAACGCGTTATCAATTACCTGCAGGAAGTAGCAGAAGAGGTAAAGACCAGTGGTGGTTCTACGACTTCCATCGCTGAGTTGCTGGAGCAGTTCCTCTTCCCACGTTCGACGCATGGAACCCTGATTGAGAAATTGTCTGGTGGAGAGAAAAAACGCCTCTACCTTCTCAAATTGCTCTTGGAAAAACCAAATGTTCTTCTTTTGGACGAGCCGACAAATGATTTGGACATTGCAACCTTGACAGTTTTGGAGAATTTCTTGCAGAGCTTTGCAGGCCCTGTCTTGACAGTTAGCCACGACCGTTATTTTTTGGATAAGGTAGCGACCAAGATTCTCGCTTTTGAAGATGGCAAGATTCGTCCTTTCTTTGGTCATTACACCGACTACCTTGATGAAAAAGCCTTTGAAACTGATATGGTCAATCAAGTGCAAAAGGCAGAAAAGGAGAAAGTGGTCAAGATTCGAGAAGACAAGAAACGTATGACCTACCAAGAAAAGCAGGAGTGGGCAAGCATTGAAGGAGATATTGAAGCCTTGGAAAATCGTATCGCTGTTATTGAAGAGGAGATGCAGGCAAATGGTTCTGACTTTGGCAAACTGGCGACGCTTCAAAAAGAACTGGATGAGAAAAACGAAGAACTCCTTGAAAAATACGAACGTTATGAATATTTAAGTGAGTTGGCATGATGGAAGAAAAAGTCATTAAACGTAGTCCCAAGAAAATCATTTGGAATGCCTTGTTTGGCTTGACTTCAGTGCTTTTTTTCTTACTACCTCTCTCTTATCTCCATTTGTACTCGCAAAAGGGAACCAGACTTCATACGATAAGTCTGTTATTAATACTGCTTGTCCTCTTTTGTGCTGGAGTAGTTGTTTATCAGACATACAGGCTGTTAAGTTCCGATAAGGAATATTTGAGCTGTACTGTCGAGGGGTTTTACTACAAACCAAACCCAAAGAAACCCAGTCGTTTCTATGCTTGGACAGATGTAGAAGAGTTTTCCTTTTCTCGGATTCGAGGGAAGTATAGGGATTCTTATCGGATTGAAGTCTATTTTAAAAACAAGGAAAATGCGAAATCCCAATCACTTATAGTCCTACTGAAGAGAAGGTGTTTCCCTTTTCATCCGTCAGCAGATTTGATCATCCCTATCTTTCTACTAGATATAGGTCTTCCTGAAAGGGTATACAAGACCATGAAGTACTATGAAAGAGAATGGCGTATCGAACAAAATCGTCAAGCAAGAAAACAGACAACACAAGCTTCGAAAAGCAAATCTTCCAAATATCTATAAGCCCGTTTAGCTTAAAGACAATCAATCAAAAAGCCCTATCCACTGGATAGGGTTACTCTTTGTCTTCTTTTTTTGTTTCCTGGTGGAAGATATTTTGCCAAGTCTCATGGCGACGCCAGATACTGGTGTGGACGATACCATCTAACTCATAGCAAATGAGCTTGGTTTTCTGACTAATGGAGGTAATCTGAATGTCCTTAATCGTAGCACTAAGTTCTTTTTCAGACTTATAAGCCTCTTTATCCATCTGCTCTCCATCTTGACGGATATAGAGAAAGTCCTCAGCAAGGAGTTCTTCTAATTGATTGCCTTGGTCGATCAATTGCTCGCGCATGAGTAGTTTTTTATAGACATTGTCCAAAATTTCGTCCTCAGGTATGGGAGCTGGCTCGATATGGATATCAGTATCAAAAACACCAAATCGTTCTTCCAGCATGGATTCGACCTGGTCTGCTATTTCGTGACTTTCATAGACTGATAGATCAGGATTCATCTCCAGCGTGATATCAAGATAGATATTGCTACCGTAGGTACGCCCTCTTTGGGACTTGACCTTACTAATCTTTGGAATCTCCATGATGGCCTTTTGGTAGTCCTCTAGCAGACGGTCATCAAAACCATCCGAAAGACTGAAGGAAGACTCGATAAAGATATCATAGGCTGTTTTTAAGATAAAGAAAGTGATAATGATAGCGACCAGTTTATCCACGATTGGATAATTGAAACTGCTGGCTAGGATGGCAATGGAAGTCCCCAGCGAGGTGACAGCATCGGAAAGATTGTCCTTGGCGGCAGCCTTGAGGGCCTTGGATTTGGATTTCTTACTGAGACGAGTATTATAGAGATAAACTGCGAACATGACTGCTGCTGAAATGATTCCTAGAGTTGCACCCAAAGGATCAATGGGAGTTTGTTCTCGACTTAGGATTTTCTGAAAGGTGTCCCGAAGAACATCGAAGCCAACATAGAACATGATGATGGAAGTGATCAAGCTAGCCAAATCTTCGATTTTCCAGTGACCAAAGCGATGGTCACGGTCTGCAGGTTGGCGGGCCATCCGAATCCCAATCAAGAGAGCAACATTTCCGATAATATCGGATACGTTGTTGAAACCATCCGCTACCAAACTGGAAGAATGCAGGAGGTGGCCAGTTGCCAATTTTGCTGCAGACAAGAGGAGGTAGGTTGAAATGCTGATAATGGCTCCACGTTCTGCCAATTTGAGATTTGACATGGATTGATTCATCGGGCTTCCTTTCTAGTCATATAGTATTCTACCATTATACTGGTTTTCAAGGGAAAATTCAAATTTAGTCTTGTTTCATCTGATTTTAACCCTTGAAAACTTTTCAAATTTTGATATAATAGTACTACTCAAGGGAGTAGCTGGCAGAAACCTGTGATAGTGTCGTCATTCCGAATTTTATACTGCAAAGTATTTTTTCCGGCGCTATCTTAAACAGCGAGACTTGTTATGATTAACAGGTCTCTTTTTGTTTGTCATAAAACTAAAAGAGAACTTGTTTTGCACACAATGTCAAGGAGGAGACACATGTCAAAAGAACAAAAACGCCAAGCGTTTTATACTCAAAGTCCCGAAGAAGTCTTGAAGTCGGTTGAAGCAACTGAGCAAGGCCTTTCGTCAAGCGAAGCGCAGAAACGCCTAGCTGAATATGGGCGCAATGAACTCGAAGAGGGTGAGAAAAAATCTCTCTTGGTTAAATTCATCGAACAGTTTAAGGATTTGATGATTATTATTTTGGTGGCTGCAGCCATCTTGTCTGTCATAACTTCTGGTGGGGAAGATATTGCAGATGCCATCATTATTCTAGCAGTTGTTATCATCAACGCAGCCTTTGGTGTTTACCAAGAAGGAAAAGCAGAAGAAGCCATCGAAGCCCTCAAGTCTATGTCTAGTCCAGCTGCACGTGTTATCCGTGATGGGCACATGGCTGAGATTGACTCAAAAGAATTGGTGCCAGGTGATATCGTTGCTCTTGAAGCAGGTGACGTCGTACCAGCGGACCTACGTTTGCTAGAAGCTAATTCACTTAAAATCGAAGAAGCAGCCCTAACAGGTGAGTCTGTTCCAGTCGAAAAAGACTTGACCGTCGAGCTCTCTGCAGATGCTGGTATTGGTGATCGTGTCAATATGGCCTTCCAAAACTCAAACGTGACTTATGGTCGTGGTCTTGGTGTTGTTGTCAATACAGGTATGTACACGGAAGTTGGTCATATCGCTGGCATGCTCCAAGATGCGGATGAGACGGATACACCACTCAAACAAAACTTGAATAACCTTTCTAAGGTCTTGACCTATGCAATTTTGGTCATTGCCCTTGTTACTTTTGTAGTCGGAGTCTTCATTCAAGGTAAAAATCCACTTGGTGAGTTGATGACCTCTGTTGCGCTTGCTGTTGCAGCCATCCCAGAAGGACTTCCTGCTATCGTGACCATCGTTCTTGCCCTTGGTACTCAAGTTTTGGCAAAACGAAACTCTATCGTTCGTAAGTTGCCAGCAGTAGAAACACTTGGTTCAACTGAAATCATCGCTTCTGATAAGACTGGTACGCTTACCATGAACAAGATGACAGTCGAAAAAGTCTTCTATGATGCAGTACTACATGATTCAGCTGATGACATTGAACTAGGTCTTGAAATGCCTCTTCTTCGTTCTGTTGTTTTGGCTAATGATACTAAGATTGATGCAGAAGGAAACCTGATCGGGGATCCAACGGAAACAGCCTTCATCCAGTATGCCTTGGACAAGGGCTATGATGTTAAAGGATTTTTAGAGAAATATCCTCGTGTAGCTGAGTTACCATTTGACTCAGATCGTAAACTCATGTCAACGGTTCACCCATTGCCAGATGGTAAATTCCTCGTAGCAGTCAAAGGGGCTCCAGACCAACTTTTGAAACGTTGTGTTGCTCGTGATAAGGCTGGAGATGTTGCTCCGATTGATGAGAAAGTTAATGACTTAATTCACACAAACAACTCTGAAATGGCTCACCAAGCCTTGCGTGTTCTTGCGGGTGCTTATAAGATTGTAGACAGCATTCCAGAAAACCTGACTTCTGAAGAGCTTGAAAACAACTTGGTCTTTACTGGATTGATCGGTATGATTGACCCTGAGCGTGCCGAAGCGGCAGAAGCTGTTCGTGTCGCTAAGGAAGCTGGAATCCGTCCAATCATGATTACGGGTGACCATCAAGATACTGCAGAAGCTATTGCCAAACGTTTGGGAATTATTGATGCAAATGATACAGAAGGCCACGTTTTAACTGGTGCTGAGCTCAACGAACTGTCAGATGAAGACTTTGAAAAAGTAGTTGGTCAATACTCTGTTTATGCCCGTGTGTCTCCAGAACACAAGGTTCGTATCGTCAAGGCTTGGCAAAAACAAGGTAAGGTTGTTGCTATGACAGGTGACGGTGTTAATGATGCGCCAGCTCTGAAAACAGCCGATATCGGTATCGGTATGGGAATCACTGGTACAGAGGTTTCTAAGGGGGCTTCTGACATGATTCTTGCAGATGATAACTTTGCGACTATTATCGTCGCAGTTGAAGAAGGACGTAAGGTCTTCTCAAACATTCAAAAGACTATTCAGTACTTACTTTCTGCCAATACTGCTGAAGTATTAACTATCTTCTTATCAACCTTGTTTGGTTGGGACGTCTTGCAGCCAGTTCATCTTTTGTGGATCAACTTGGTAACAGATACCTTCCCAGCTATCGCTCTTGGTGTTGAACCTGCTGAGCCTGGTGTCATGAATCATAAACCACGTGGACGAAAGGCAAGCTTCTTCTCAGGTGGTGTTTTGAGTTCTATCATCTATCAAGGTGTACTCCAAGCAGCTATTGTTATGAGTGTTTATGGACTTGCAATTGCTTACCCAGTTCATGTGGGTGACAATCATGCCATTCATGCGGATGCCCTTACTATGGCCTTTGCAACACTCGGTTTGATTCAACTATTCCATGCCTACAATGTCAAGTCTGTTTACCAATCCATCTTGACAGTTGGCCCATTCAAGTCTAAGACCTTTAACTGGTCCATCTTGGTATCCTTCATCCTTCTGATGGCGACCATCGTTGTAGAACCGCTTGAAGGAATCTTCCACGTAACCAAACTAGACTTGTCACAATGGGCCATTGTTCTAGCTGGAAGCTTCTCAATGATTATCATCGTCGAAATCGTCAAGTTTGTTCAACGTAAACTTGGTCTTGATAAGAACGCGATTTAAAAAGAAAGTCATCTTCGGATGGCTTTTTTTGCATTTGAGGGAAAGGACTAGAAGTTGCCCCCTTTTGTGCTATAATAAAGTAAAGTTGTAAGGAGCGTAAGAGAATGGAAAAGAGAATTGTCCGAGATGTCTTATTCTTGTCGCAGGTCTCGAAAGCTGCAAGTCAAGAAGACCTTTATCTGGCTAAGGATTTGCAGGATACCCTGCTGGCTAATCGAGAGACCTGTGTCGGTCTGGCGGCTAATATGATTGGTGTGCAGAAGCGCGTGATTATCTTTAATCTTGGTCTAGTTCCCATGGTTATGTTTAACCCCATTCTCCTTTCCTATAAAGGACCTTACGAGACAGAGGAAGGTTGTTTGTCTTTGACTGGGGTTCGAACGACGACTCGTTATGAAACGATTACGGTTTCCTATCGCGATAGCAAGTGGCAGGAACAGACCATTACGTTAACAGGCTTTCCAGCTCAGATATGCCAACATGAACTGGATCATTTGGAAGGACGGATTATTTAGGAGGAATTCAGATGAAACGCATACTATTTGAACTTGTTTTTATCGCAACGACTTGGTATATCTTTTTACCACCCTTCAATCTGACTAGTTGGGAATTCATCTTCTTTCTCTGTGGGCATTTGGTGGTGATGGGGATTTTGTTTAGTTTCCGCAAGGATACCAATCTCCTCAAAACTGTTCACCTACGCCATGGCAAGGCTACCAAAGATCTCAATCTAGAAGGATTCCTTTTTACCAAACTTAGTAGAGGATTGTTTCTGGCTGCAGGTATCATCTTTGCCCTTGCTGGTCTGGTAAGCCTGGTAACCTCTAGCTTTTTCCAAGCAAAAAATTATGCTAATGTGGTATCTATCACAGAAAAAGATTTTAAAGATTTTCCCAAGAGTGATACCAGCAAGGTTCCAATCCTAGATCGGAGTACCGCCGAAAAGATTGGAGACCGTTATCTAGGCTCTCTGACGGATAAGGTCTCCCAGTACGTAGCAGCAGATACTTATACCCAGTTGACGGTTGATGGCAAGCCCTATCGGGTTACACCTTTGGAGTATGCCGACCCGATCAAATGGTTTAATAATCAGTCCAAGGGAATTGGCGAGTATATCAAGGTTGATATGGTGACAGGAAATGCGGAATTGGTGGATTTAAAAACGCCAATGAAGTATTCAGACTCTGAGTATTTTAACCGAGACGTCAAACGTCATCTTCGGATCAAGTACCCAACCAAGATTTTTAAAACGCCTTCCTTTGAGGTGGATGATGAAGGCAATCCTTACTATGTAGCAACCGTTTATCAAAAACAGTTTGGTCTAGGAGTCCCTCGTCCTTCGTCTGTTATTATCTTAGACGCCACCAATGGAGAAACCAAGGAATACAGCTTGGATGAAGTCCCAGAATGGGTGGATCGTGTCTATCCAGCAGAAGAAACCATCGAACAAATCAACTACAACGGTAAGTATAAAGACGGCTTCTGGAATGCCTTGATTTCTAAGAAAAACGTTACCCAAACGACAGAAGGCTATAACTATCTTTCTATCGGAAATGACATTTATCTCTACACTGGGGTGACTTCAGCCAACGCTGACGAAAGTAATCTAGGATTTATCCTTGAAAATATGCGCACTGGTGAAATCACCAAGTACAATCTAGCATCAGCAACCGAAGAATCAGCCCGTGCTTCTGCAGAGGGAGCAGTGCAAGAGAAGGCCTACAAGGCTACCTTCCCTATTCTTGTCAATCTCAATGACAAGCCTCTTTATATCATGGGCTTGAAAGATAACGCAGGCTTGGTCAAGGAGTATGCATTGGTCGATGCCGTGGAGTATCAAAATGTCATCGTAGCAACTACGGTAGATGAACTCCTCAGCAAGTATGCCAATAAAAATGACCTCGACCTGGATAATGAAACGGTAGAAAACATCAAGGGAGTGGTTTCAGATCTTAAATCAGCTGTCATCAAGGGGGATACCGTCTACTTCTTTAAAGTTGATGGGAAGATTTATAAGGTCAAGGCTTCCGTATCAGATGACCTTCCTTACCTTGAAAATGGCCAATCCTTTGAAGGTCAAGTTGGAAAAGATAATTATCTCAAGACCTTTAAAGTACAATAATACTCTTCAAAAATCAAATTCAAACTACGTCAGCGTCGCCTTGCCGTACTCAAGTACTGCCTGCGGCTAGCTTCCTAGTTTGCTCTTTGATTTTCATTGAGTATAAAAATAGGTTTTCTCAGTTCAAGGAGAAAAAAGATAAATTCTTATCTATCTTAACAAGCTTAGCTGGCACAGCCCTTGTTCTCGTGGCTATCTGGTTAGAATGGCCAAAATAAACAGAGAAACCTCGGTGTGAACCGAGGTTTTTAAGATGAAATTCTTGGTCGTGATTGAAAAATATGCTACACTAACAATATGAAAATTTTAATCCCAACAGCAAAAGAAATGAACACAAACCATCCTTGTATCGAAGCGCTTCCCTTGAGGGAAGAAAGTCAGGCAGTTCTTGACTCACTGGCGCACTACTCAGCTAGTGAATTAGAGACTTTTTATAAGGTATCTGCCGAGAAAGCAGAAGAAGAGTACAGCCATATTCAAGCTCTAAAAGATCGAAGGGCTAAGCATTATCCAGCCTTGAAACTCTTTGACGGTCTCATGTATCGCCACATCAAACGAGATGGGTTAACCGAGGCTGAACAAACCTATCTTGAAAATCATGTCCTGATTACCTCGGCTTTATACGGTGTTGTCCCTGCCTTATCTCCCATGGCTCCTCACCGTTTGGACTTCTTGATGAAGTTAAAAGTGGCTAGAAAAACCCTAAAGACTCATTGGAAATCAGCCTATGATGAGGCACTTCAGGACGAGGACTTGATATTCTCACTCCTATCATCAGAGTTTGAAACCGTATTTTCGAAGGAAATTAGAGAAAAGATGGTGACCTTCAAATTTATGGAGGACAAGGCAGGCCAGTTGAAAATCCACTCAACCATTTCAAAAAAAGCCCGTGGTGCCTTTTTGACCGCCTTGATAGAGGGGCAAATCCATACAGTCGAACAAGCTCGCAAGCTCAGTTTTGCAGGCTTTGACTACCGACCTGATTTATCAAATGATTTAGAACTCGTCTTTGTTAAACAAGCATAAAACCAGCTCATTCGAGCTGGTTTTTGCTGGATTAGTTGATGGCTGCAAGAAGGTCGTCAGCTTGTTTTGCAAGTGATGAAGCAGTTGCTTCTTCTAACACCAATTTTCCGTCTGCCCAAGCAGAGTCATTGACACGAGCAGCTGTAAAGTCACCAACGACTTGTGTACGGATAAATGGCAAGAGGTCTTTGTAAATAGCAAAGAGTTGATCGTGACCGGCATTGGCTACAGATGAGACAGTAACAAACTTGTCTTGGAGGGCAGAAACGCCACGTGTATCAGACAAGTCAAGGGCACGAGAGAGCCAGTCAAGCAAGTTTTTCACGGTTCCAGGGATAGAGAAGTTGTAGACTGGAGAGAAGATCCAGATAGCATCCGCAGCAAGGACTGCTTCACGAGCAGCAGCTACAGCTGGATGAGTTGGAACTTCCAAATCTTGGCTGAAGAGAGGAACAGCTGAGTAATCAAGATAGCTAACTTCTACTTTACCAGCAAGTGCTTTTTCAGCTTCGAGGGCCATTTGGTGGTTGAAAGAACCTTGGCGTAGTGAACCGACGATAAATAATACTTTTTTAGACATGATGTGTCTCCTTTAGTAAAAAATTTAAAGAGCGAACTCTTTTGTTACCATCTATGTTACAACAAATGATACTAATTAGCAATAATTTTGCTCACAAATTTTTAAATTTTTTTAAAATGCGGATTAAGTCTTCCTTTTCGCCATCTTCCAAGATGCTGAGTGCTTCTACGATAGAATCGATATGGTCAGGAAGAACCTCTTCGATTTTTCTGCGTCCTGCAGGTGTTAATTTCAGGAAAAAGGATCGACGATCCTTGGGGTCGCAAGTTCTAGAAATCCACCCATCTCGAACCATATTTCGAATGACGACAGTCATGTTTCCAGAAGTGGCTAACATTTTTTCAATCAAATCCTGAATGCGTAGTTCCCCCTTGCTATAGAGGGTTTCCAAAACTGAAAATTGGGTGGGTGTTAGCCCGTGTTCTTTAGCAGCTTTGGCTTCATAAGGTTTAAAAGTTCGTATGGCTTTATTGAGGACGATAGCTGTTTTTAAGTCTAATTGATTATCGGAAATTTTCTCTTTCAAATATTGTTTCATAAGGCTATTTTATCAATAATGAGAGAGAAAAACAAGAACTTACATTTTATAGGAAAAGAATCTTAGAATGTTCCCGTCTTCACTTGTAATAAAGAAGGAGAGATGGTAAAATAGACGAGTGAAACTAAGACAGAAAAAAGCAAAAAACAAGCTACTTATACAATATGGAATCGGCATTGCTCTGGTAGTACTAGTCATGACGACTTCATTCCTTTATCTGATATCACTCAGCATGAAACCCTATCAAGATGCTAGACTTGAGGGAGAAAAACTGGCCAAGCAGTATGCAGAATTGGAAAAGGCAGATCAGGTTGATTTCTACAATGGTCTAGAGGGCTATTACAGTGTTCTGGGACATAATAAAAAGCAAGAGGCCATTGCCGTACTGATTGAAAAGAATGACCACAAGATTTATGTTTATCAGCTTGATAAGGGGATTTCTCAAGACAAGGCAGTGACGATTTCGAGGGAAAAAGGAGCTAGCGACATTGACAAGATTACTTTTGGTCGTTATCAGGATAAGCCGATTTGGGAAGTTAAGTCAGGAAACCAGTACTATCTGGTTGACTTTGAAACAGGAGCAGTGATCCAATAAGGAGGGCATATGAAACTATCCAAACGTGTACTAGAAATGGAAGAAAGCGTCACTCTAGCCAGTGATGCAAGAGCCAAAGCATTAAAAGCTCAGGGAAAAGATGTTCTTTTCTTAACCTTGGGACAGCCTGATTTTCATACTCCTGAAAACATTCAGGAGGCAGCGGTAGGAGCGATTCGAGATGGACGTGCTTCCTTCTATACAGTTGCTTCAGGCCTACCAGAGTTAAAAGCGGCGGTTAATACCTATTTTGAACGCTACTATGGGTATTCCGTAGCGGCTAACGAGGTTACCTTTGCCACTGGTGCTAAGTTCTCTCTCTACACCTTCTTTATGGCTGTGGTCAATCCAGGTGATGAGGTCATTATTCCTACACCATACTGGGTCAGCTATGGAGACCAGGTCAAAATGGCAGAAGGAGTGCCAGTCTTTGTCCAGGCAAAGGAAGACAATCACTTTAAAGTAACAGTAGAGCAGCTAGAAGCAGCGCGAACAGATAAGACCAAGATCTTAGTTCTCAATTCACCATCGAATCCGACCGGTATGATTTACTCTCGTGAGGAACTCTTGGCTATCGGAAATTGGGCTGTTGCGCATGATGTCCTTATCTTAGCAGATGATATTTATGGTCGTTTGGTTTATAACGGGAACGAATTTGTTCCAATTTCTAGTCTGTCAGAAGCCATTCGCAAGCAAACCATCGTGATTAACGGTGTATCTAAGGCCTATGCCATGACTGGTTGGCGGGTAGGTTATGCTGTGGGAAATCCTGAAATTATTGCTGCCATGAGCAAACTAACAGGACAAACGACCTCCAACCTGACTGCTGTATCACAATATGCTACCATTGAAGCCCTAACTGGACCGCAAGACTCTGTTGAAACCATGCGTCAAGCATTTGAGGAACGGTTGAATACCATTTATCCTCTCTTGTGCCAAGTCCCAGGATTTGAAGTTGTCAAGCCCCAAGGTGCCTTCTATCTTTTCCCAAATGTTAAAAAAGCGATGGAAATGAAGGGTTATACCGATGTGACAGAGTTTACAACGGCTATTCTCGAAGAAGTCGGACTGGCCTTGATTACGGGAGCTGGATTTGGAGCACCAGAAAATGTTCGTCTCAGCTATGCCACAGACTTGGATACATTAAAAGAAGCTATTCGTCGTTTGCATCAATTTATGGAAAAATAAAACTTAGAATCTTCGCCTTTTTAGCGAAGATTTTTTGTAACGAAAATCTCGCGATTTTTCTCTAGTAGAACCTAGCTATCACAGTCTATTTATGGTAAAATAGTGGGTAATGATGTCTTCGGACAAGTTAAACGAAAAAAGGAAGATAGATTATGACAAAACGTGTAACAATTATCGATGTAAAAGACTACGTTGGTCAAGAAGTGACCATCGGAGCCTGGGTTGCCAACAAATCAGGAAAAGGGAAAATTGCCTTCTTGCAATTGCGTGATGGAACAGCCTTCTTCCAAGGTGTAGCCTTCAAACCAAACTTTGTAGAAAAATTTGGTGAAGAAGTGGGGCTAGAGAAGTTTGATACGATTAAACGTCTAAGCCAAGAAACTTCTGTTTATGTGACAGGGATTGTCAAAGAAGACGAACGTTCTAAGTTTGGCTATGAGCTCGATATCACAGACATCGAAGTCATCGGTGAATCTCAAGACTACCCAATCACACCAAAAGAACACGGAACAGACTTCTTGATGGACAACCGTCACTTGTGGCTCCGCTCTCGTAAGCAAGTAGCGGTGATGCAAATCCGTAACGCTATCATCTATGCAACTTATGAGTTTTTCGACAAGAACGGCTTCATGAAATTTGATAGCCCAATTCTTTCAGGAAACGCGGCTGAAGATTCAACAGAACTCTTTGAAACAGACTACTTCGGAACGCCAGCCTACTTGAGTCAATCTGGTCAGCTTTACCTAGAAGCAGGGGCTATGGCTCTTGGTCGTGTATTTGACTTTGGTCCAGTATTCCGTGCTGAAAAATCAAAAACGCGCCGTCACTTGACTGAGTTCTGGATGATGGACGCAGAGTACTCTTACTTGACACACGATGAGTCACTTGACTTGCAAGAAGCTTATGTGAAAGCTCTTCTTCAAGGTGTCCTTGATCGTGCGCCTCAAGCCTTGGAAACCTTGGAACGTGATACAGATCTCTTGAAACGCTATATTGCAGAGCCTTTCAAACGTGTTAGCTATGATGAAGCGATTGACCTTTTGCAAGCTCATGAAAATGATGAAGATGCAGATTATGAGCATCTTGAACATGGAGATGACTTTGGTTCGCCACATGAAACATGGATTTCCAACCACTTTGGTGTACCAACCTTTGTCGTGAACTACCCAGTAGCCATCAAGGCTTTCTACATGAAGCCAGTTCCTGGAAATCCAGACCGCGTCCTCTGTGCAGACTTGCTAGCTCCAGAAGGCTACGGTGAAATCATCGGTGGTTCTATGCGTGAGGAAGACTACGATGCTCTTGTTGCTAAGATGAATGATCTTGGTATGGATACGACAGAATATGAATTCTACCTGGATCTTCGTAAGTATGGAACAGTTCCACATGGTGGCTTCGGTATCGGTATCGAGCGTATGGTAACCTTTGTAGCTGGTACTAAGCATATCCGTGAAGCCATTCCATTCCCACGTATGTTGCACCGTATCAAACCATAAACTAGTAAAAAGAAGATGATTTCATCTTCTTTTTTCACTTTTATCTTGCTATCTATCAGTTTTTCTAGTATAATAGTTTATTGTGAGCAAACCTCACTTACCCCTTGCAAAGACTAGGGGTCATTAGACCAAAAGGAGGAACATATCAATGGCTAAATACGAAATTCTTTATATCATTCGTCCAAACATTGAAGAAGAAGCGAAAAACGCTTTGGTAGCACGTTTTGACTCTATCTTGACTGACAACGGTGCAACTGTTGTTGAATCAAAATCATGGGAAAAACGTCGTCTTGCATACGAAATCCAAGATTTCCGTGAAGGACTTTACCACATCGTTAACGTTGAAGCAAACGACGACGCAGCTCTTAAAGAGTTTGACCGTCTTTCAAAAATCAACGCTGACATTCTTCGTCACATGATCGTCAAACTTGACGCGTAAGAAGGTAAATTATGATTAACAATGTTGTACTTGTAGGGCGTATGACACGTGACGCTGAGTTACGTTATACCCCATCAAATGTAGCAGTTGCGACTTTTACTCTTGCAGTAAACCGTACATTTAAGAGTCAAAATGGCGAACGTGAGGCTGATTTCATCAATGTCGTTATGTGGCGCCAACAGGCTGAAAATCTTGCTAACTGGGCTAAGAAAGGCTCTCTTATCGGGATCACAGGCCGTATCCAGACTCGTAGTTACGATAACCAGCAAGGACAACGTGTCTACGTAACAGAAGTCGTGGCTGAGAATTTCCAAATGTTGGAAAGCCGCGGAGTGCGTGAAGGACATACAGGTGGAGCTTATTCTGCACCAACTGCTGGTCAATCAGCACCTGCAAACCCAGTACCAGACTTTTCACGTTCTGAAAATCCATTTGGAGCAACCAATCCATTGGACATTTCAGATGATGATTTACCATTTTAATGGACAATTAATACTATAAAGGAGAAAAAACATGGCTCAACAACGTCGTGGCGGATTCAAACGCCGTAAAAAAGTTGATTACATCGCAGCAAACAAAATTGAATATGTTGATTACAAAGATACTGAGCTTCTTAGCCGTTTCGTTTCAGAACGTGGGAAAATCCTTCCTCGTCGTGTAACAGGAACTTCAGCTAAAAACCAACGTAAAGTAACAACAGCTATCAAACGCGCACGCGTAATGGCTTTGATGCCTTTCGTAAACGAAGATTAAAGAAAAGACCCTTACGGGTCTTTTTTTCACGAGCATGGAAATGAGAGAGCGAGTTGAGGTCCAGTGGACCTCTTTTTCATGAGCTTGAAAATAAGAAAGCGAATTAAGACCCGGGTGGGTCTTTTTTTACGAGCATGGAAATGAGAGAGCGAATTGAGGTCTAGTGGACCTCTTTTTCAGATTTTATAGGATTTTGTTAGAAAGGATTCCCTGTTGACCTAGTAAGATTCTTTTGTCTTACTAGGTTTTTTCTTTTAATCTTTATTATCGTGCTATAATGGTAGGAGAAAGCTATAAAGGAGCAGCTTATGAAGACGACATGTTCAATTAGAAAAATGCAAGAATCTGACATACAAGAACTATCTCGAGGATTTATCAGCCAAGGTTGGCCAAGTAGAGAGGAGATTTTAACTCAATACTTTAAGGAGCAAGAAAGTGAGGAGAGAGAAGTCTTAGTTGCAGAGGTTGAGGGTGCTGTAGCGGGTTACATTACGATTTTACCCGATGCTAAGCAGGGTCCCTTTGCTGGAATGGCTCCAGAACTTTCAGACTTCAATGTCTTCGAGCCCTTTCAAAATCAAGGTATTGGAAATCTCTTGCTGGAAGAAGCAGAAAAACAAGTTAGGCTCATATCGGATAAGGTGACCCTTGGTGTTGGGCTCCATTCAGGGTATGGACCTGCCCAGAGATTGTACATCAAACGAGGCTATATTCCAGATGGGACGGGTGTTTGGTATCAGAACCATCAACCGGCCATGAATGCAGTTTGTGAAGATATCGGTGACCTTGTTTTATATCTGTCAAAAAATTTGTTTTAAGACAAATTTTATAAGGTTTAAATTTTAAATATAGTAAACAATCACAGTCCCTTTTTCATTCGAAAAAGGGATTTTTTGTTTGAAATTGTTTGATTTATTCCTCAAAGTGGTAAAATATAATTGTTTGAATTATCAAGATAAAAATAAATATCAAAAAAAACATATAAGGTTTAGTTTTTTTAAATACGGATTCTTTTGAAAAGTCTTAAAATTTCCTAAAATAAGGCTTTTTAAAGGTTGTAAATAATATTGTTACAAAAAGGTTACAAATTGTTAAAATTAAATTAAATGCAATAATATAATTTGGAAAAAATTTGACATATAAATTAATTGACGGTAAAATAATTAAGATAATCAAATTAATTGATTTGCGCAATAATTCGATATAAAGATTAATCTGATGTGTCAAATTTTATTATAGTAGAAGGATAGCGTAATGAAGAAACTGAAAGTGATGGTTGTTTTTGGAACACGACCAGAAGCTATTAAAATGGCCCCTTTAGTGTTAGAATTGCAAAAACATAGTGACAGCATTGAGACGATTACAGTTGTGACAGCTCAGCACCGTCAAATGCTTGATCAAGTTCTTGAAACTTTTAGCATCGAGCCACATTATGACCTGGATATTATGGGGAAAAATCAATCCCTCTTAGATATTACTGGAAAAATTTTAGAAAAGTTTGATCCAGTTGTTAAGCAAGAACTTCCAGATATAATTCTTGTTCATGGAGATACAACAACAACTTTTGCAGCAAGTTTAGTTGCTTTCTATAATCAGGTACGTATCGGCCACGTTGAAGCCGGGCTAAGGACCTTTGATAAGTATTCTCCTTTCCCAGAAGAAATGAACCGTCAGATGACAGATAATCTTGCGGATCTCTATTTTGCTCCAACTAGTGAGAGTAAAGAAAATCTCCTCAAGGAAAATCACCCTGAGTCTGCTATTGTCATTACGGGAAATACAGCCATTGATGCATTGAAACTAACCGTTCAATCGGATTACTATCATGAAGTTCTAGATCAATTGGATCCAGATAAGAAACTTGTATTGGTAACCATGCACCGTCGTGAGAATCAAGGTCAACCAATGAGAAATGTCTTTGCAGCTTTACGTGAGATGGTCGATCTTCATCAGGAAATTGAAGTTGTTTATCCTGTTCACCTTAGCCCTGCTGTGCAAGAAGCAGCAAAAGATATCTTAGCTGGTCACGATCGTATTCACTTGATCGAGCCTTTAGATGTACTTGATTTTCATAATTTGGCTTCAAGAAGCTATTTTATCATGACTGACTCTGGCGGAGTTCAGGAAGAGGCGCCTTCTCTCGGCAAACCTGTTCTTGTCCTTCGCGATACGACGGAACGTCCAGAAGGTGTTCGTGCAGGAACCTTGAAGCTAGTTGGTACGGATCCAGTACGTGTGAAAGAAGCGATGGTAGCACTCTTAACAGATGAAACTCTTTATAGACAAATGTCTCAGGCACCAAATCCTTATGGAGATGGAAGAGCCTCTGAACGAATCGTACAATCCATTCAACAGTACTTTGGGGCAGCGACTTCTGTGTCTGAATTCAAAGGGGGGAAATAAGATAAAATGAAAAATTGGAGTCAATTTAAAAACTGGCTTATGGCTTTGCTTGCTTGTGAGGTCATTCTTTTGGTGCTTTGTTTTTTGTATGCTCGAGCAATCATTTTAGAACAAATCTTGTTTTTGGCTTTAGCCTTGTTTGCCGTGTTGGTATTATCTGACCTTTTGCTTACTTGGACTCTTATCTTAGCATTTGGTTTTGGACTTATCGTTTTGGTTGCGGGTGTGGTTTATATCCCAATCATGCAACTGGTCTTCTTATTGATCAGTTTTCCACTTTTGATTGGGATTCTACTTAAAGTTCGTTATTATTTCTTCAAGGTGGCCTCAAAGGTACAAGAACAGGAAGACGAAGCTCGAGTAGATTACCAAGCGATGGTCACTGAACAAAGTGATGTGATGGTACAGTCCTTATTGATTCATTGGTCACATGAAGATTTGTTCTTCCAGATTAAACCGAAAGAACATAACCAGATGCTCAGTCGCATTCAAGAGGTGATTGCTCAGGAATTGAGTTACAATGATAAGCTTTATTATGTTTCGGATGGTAATTTTCTCGTTCTATCGAGTACTAACCAACATTCTTTGAAGGAACTTTATTTGAAT
The DNA here is from genome assembly GCF_030440025.1 of Streptococcus sp. SO2. Next base: position 383,608 of record NZ_JAQFJH010000001.1, on the reverse strand, counting down.
GGTTTGCAGGAGAAACTGAGCAGTTTAGTTTTTCATGGAGAAGATGGCAATCAAGGAATTCAGTTCCAAACAGGCTATTTGGTGATTAACTCTGATAATAAAGATAAATACCAAGACTACGCGGATGTCGCCAGTCATCTCAAACGTCAACTAGAGACAGATGTAATTGTGGAATATTAGGAGGGGAACATGACTTTAACCGAACTATTTTTTGGTATTGCTTTGGGACTCAGTCTCGCCTTTGGCATTTGTTTTATCATACTATTTATTGCATACAATATTCTTTACCATCGAGTAAACAAAAATTTTAAGGCGGTGAATCATGATTAGTCAAATGTTAATGATTTTTACCTTGCTTACAATTTGGATTTCTCTAGCATGGGGCTTGGTAATTCTCTTTTCGGCAGTACACTTTTGGTTTAAACACAGTGATTTTCGTGTAGACACTTCGCCTCTACCTTATTATCCTAAGGTAACGATTGTTGTTCCTGCCCATAATGAGGATGTGGTTATTGCCCAAACGGCAAAAGCTATCTTGGATATGAACTATCCTCACGACCGTGTGGAGTTGCTCTTGTTTGCGGATAACTGTTCGGATAACACCTATGCAGAATGTTTGTCTGTACAAGCCATGCCTGAATATGCAGGAAGAAATCTAACCATTATCGACCGTACTGGTACGGGAGGAAAAGCGGGCGTTCTAAACGATGCTTTGGAGATGGCAACAGGCGAATACATCTGTGTTTATGATGCAGATGCCATGCCTGAAAAAAATGCTCTTTATTTCCTTGTCAAAGAAGTTATGAAGGATCCAGAACGTCATGTGGCATCTTTTGGCCGCAACAAGACTCGAAACGCCAACCAAAATTTCTTGACTCGTTGTATCAACCAAGAGATCGTTGTTACTCAGCGCGTGCACCACGTTGGGATGTGGCATCTCTTTAAAATTGGGCGTATCCCAGGAACCAACTTTATCATTCAAACCGACTTTGTAAAGAGTATCGGTGGTTGGAAAAATGGTGCCTTAACTGAGGATACCGATATTTCCTTCAAAATCATGCAGAGTGGTAAATTGATCGCCCTTGCTTATAACTCAGAGGCTTTCCAACAAGAACCTGAGACTTTAAAGAGTTACTATATGCAACGAAAACGTTGGGCTAAAGGAAACTACGAAGTTGTTCTCTCAAACTTTAAGCATTTATTTGACAGAGCAAACTGGCGTGTCAAACTAGAGGTCTTTAACTATTCATGTGTCTTCTTTTGGTTTAACTTTGCCATTGTCCTATCGGATTTGATTTTCCTAGCGAATGTGCTAGCGATCTGCCTTAATCTTTTCTTCCCAGATGTCAGGGTTCCGTTCGCTTTTGATGCGGACAATATCTACATCGCCCAGCTTATGCTCTTCAACTGGATACTCATGATTGGTCTTTATTTGATGCAAATTATGACAGCATTGGCAAGTCAGTTTGGACAAGCGACGACTAAACAAATCTGGTTGGCTTTGGCTGCCTATTTCACTTATGCACAGATGTTTATCGTTGTTTCCATTGATTCCATTTCTTCAATCGTGCTGGATAAAGTACTCCGACGAAAAGAAACCAAGTGGGTTAAAACCAAACGATTTGCAGGATAGGAGGTTCTATGAAAACGAATAAATTAAAATATGTCTGGTTTGTGCTCATCCTTTCTATCTTTTGTTTAGCCTTGTTTTTAGCAAGAGGAAGGACTAAAATTGAGATGCGTAATCGAATTTACAGCCAATGGAGCCAACAGTTTCTCGTTACAAAAGGCGATCAGTCTTATGTTCGTACGACAAATGATTCTGAAGAAACAACAGTTCTATCAGAAGCCCAGAGTTACGGCATGCTCATAACGGTTTTAGCAGCCCAAAAAGGGCAAGCAAGTCAAGCAGATTATGAAAGCCTTTATCGCTATTACCAAAATCATCGTATCGAGGGAACGCAGTTGATGTCTTGGAAGCAAGTGATCACAAATGGTAGTGAAACGGTTGAGAAGCAGAACGCAACTGATGGGGATCTCTACATCGCTTATTCTTTAATTGAAGCTGCCAAGCAGTGGCCAGATAAAGCACAGGAATACCAAGCGCAAGCTAAAAAAATCTTGGATGATATCCTTAAATACAATTACAACGAGGAAACTGGTGTCCTGACAGTAGGGAACTGGGCAAACAAGGATTCCGATTATTATTACTTGATGCGGACGTCCGATACTCTTCCTCACTATTTCCAGTCTTTCTATGACCTGACTGGAAATAAACAGTGGTTAGATGTTAAGGATAAGATGCTTGGGCAATTGGAGCAAATCAGTTCTCATTCTGATACGGGTCTCTTGCCAGACTTTATCTGGGCTGAGAAGTCAGGGGCACGTCTTGTTGATGCCAACACTATCGAATCTCAATACGATGGAGCGTATTCTTATAATGCTTGTCGTTTGCCTTATCACCTGCCACAGAGCCAGGATGAAAGAAGCCAAAAACTCGTTCAAAAGATGATGGATTTCTTTATGAAAGAGCAACGCATTTATGCTGGTTATGACTTGAACGGAACGGCCCTCAATCAATACCAGGCAGGTAGTTTCTTGGCACCGATTACCTATGCATCCGACAAGGGAGAAGGTTATCTGAAACTTCTTCAGCAAAATAAATACATTTTCACACAAGATTTACCTTTGGACAACTACTATGATGCAACGATGATTACCATGATTGCTCTAGAGATGTTCTAGGATGAAAAGAGAGGGCTAGTTATACTGGCTCTCTTTTTGATAGGATTTTCATCTTTTTTCAAAAAAGGAATTTCATCAGCTTTATGGTATAATGGAAAGAGTGATGGAAAAGAGGTAGAGAGATGGATGCGAAATTAAAATACAAGGCAAAAAAGATTAAAATCGTCTTTTTTGATATTGATGATACCTTGCGTACGTCAAAGACAGGTTTTATTCCGGCTACAATTCCCACTGTTTTTAAACAGTTACGTGAAAAAGGAATCTTAACAGGAATTGCCTCTGGTCGTGGCATTTTTGGTGTCGTTCCAGAGATTCGTGAGCTCAAGCCGGACTTTTTTGTAACCCTGAATGGGGCCTATATCGAAGATAAAAAAGGCCAGGTCATTTATCAACATCAGATTGAGAAGTCAGATGTTGAGGAGTATATCTCTTGGACGAAGGAAGAGGGAATTGAATACGGCCTGGTTGGTAGTCATGACGCTAAACTCTCCACGCGAACAGAACTGATCAGTGAGGCGATTGATCCGATTTATCCGAACCTGGGTGTGGATTCTGACTTTCATGAAAAAGCAGATATATACCAGATGTGGACCTTTGAGGATAAGGGGGATGACTTGCACCTACCAGATAGTCTCTCAGGTAAACTTCGCATGGTGCGTTGGCATGAACATTCATCTGATATCGTGCCTATTTCAGGATCCAAAGCCACAGGTGTAGCCACGGTGGTGGACCATTTAGGCTTGAAACCAGAGAATGTTATGGTCTTTGGGGATGGTCTCAATGACTTGGAACTCTTTGATTATGCTGGAATCAGTATTGCTATGGGTGTTTCCCATGATAAAATCAAAGAAAAAGCAGATTATATTACAAAAACAGTAGAAGAAGATGGCATTTTTGATGCCTTAGAAGGATTTGGTATGGTAGAAAAAGAATTGCATTTCCCACAAGTAGACATTGAAACAGTAGAAGGTCCTCTTGCGACCATTAAGACCAATCACGGAGACTTGCGTATCAAGCTCTTCCCTGAACATGCTCCTAAAACAGTGGCCAACTTTGTTGCTCTGTCAAAAGACGGTTACTATGATGGTGTGATTTTCCATCGTATTATCAAGGACTTTATGATCCAAGGTGGAGACCCAACTGGTACTGGTATGGGTGGTGAGTCAATCTATGGTGACTCTTTTGAAGATGAATTTTCTGAAGAACTTTATAATATCCGTGGAGCCCTTTCTATGGCCAATGCGGGTCCAAATACCAATGGTAGCCAGTTCTTTATCGTGCAAAACCAACATTTGCCATATTCTAAGAAAGAGATTGCGCGTGGTGGCTGGCCTGAACCAATCGCTGAGATCTATGCAGAACAAGGTGGAACTCCTCACCTTGACCGCCGCCATACTGTTTTTGGGCAATTGGTAGACGCAGAATCGTTTGCGGTCTTGGATGCCATTGCAGCTGTTGAGACTGGTGCAATGGATAAACCAGTTGAAGATGTAGTAATTGAAACGATTGAAATTGAGGACTAGAATGAAAATTGGTGATAAGCTAACTGGGCGTATTACAGGAATTCAGCCCTATGGTGCCTTTGTTGAGTTAGAGACAGGGGTGACAGGGCTGATTCACATCTCGGAGATTCGGACGGGATTTATTGAAAATATCTATGACATTTTAAAAATTGGCGATGAAGTCCAAGTTCAGGTGGTGGATTTTGACGAATACACTGGGAAGGCTAGTCTTTCTATCCGTACTTTGGAAGAGGAAAAACATCAATTGCCAAGACGGAGACGTTTTTCAAATGATCGGATCAAGCACGGTTTTGCACCACTTGGACGAATGATGCCTGTTTGGACGCGTGAAGCATTGGAGCATTTAAAGAAGAAGCCATAAATACGACTATCTAAATTATTTGTGCTATTAACATAATTTGATATAATAAAAGTATGAAAGAAGAACAATTATTAAAACCAGGAGAGCGAATCAATCAGCTCATTTCGACAGATATCAAAATCATCCAAAATAGAGAGGTGTTTAGCTATTCGGTGGATAGTGTTCTTTTATCACGCTTTCCTCGCTTCCCTAAACGGGGTTTAATTGTGGACTTTTGTGCTGGAAATGGTGCAGTGGGACTTTTTGCTAGTTCACGTACTCAGGCGCGGATAATATCTGTAGAGATTCAGGAGCGCTTGGCGGATATGGCAGAGCGTTCGGTTCAGTTGAATGGCTTGGAAGAGCAGATGCAGGTCATCTGTGATGATTTGAAAAATATGCCTGCCCACATTCAGGGAAGTAAGGTGGATATGATTTTGTGCAATCCGCCTTATTTTAAGGTGGATCCGCATTCCAATCTGAACGAGAGTGAACATTACCTTCTGGCCAGACACGAAATTACGACTAACCTAAAAGAAATTTGCCGTAGTGCTCAGAGTATTCTCAAGTCTAATGGCCGTTTGGCCATGGTTCATCGTCCAGATCGGCTCTTGGATATCTTAGACATGCTTCAACGCCATAATTTAGCACCCAAGCGCCTGCAATTTGTCTATCCTAAACGTGAGAAGGAGGCTAATATGCTCTTAATCGAAGCTATCAAGGATGGATCGACCAGTGGCTTTAAGGTCTTGCCACCACTCATCGTTCACAATGATGATGGTTCTTATACACCAGAAATTCAAGAGATTTACTATGGATCATAAGGCCTATATGTATGTGGTGGAGTGTCGCGACGGTTCTTACTATACGGGCTATACAACGGATGTGAAGAGGCGCCTTGCCGTTCATAATAGTGGTAAGGGAGCCAAGTATACCCGAGCTCGCTTGCCAGTCAAACTCATCTATGTAGAGGGTTTTGCCAGTAAGGAAGAAGCCATGTCTGCCGAGGCTCTCCTCAAACGAAAGAAACGTCCTCAGAAAGAACGATTTTTATCTGAAAATCAAGAGAAAAATCTAGTCAACCATATTGATGTCTAAGGAGGAGTCTTTTGGCTCCTCTTACTTTTGTCAAAAGAGGAAAAAAGTGCTACAATAAGATGAATAAATTTAAAGAGGTATTATCATGTCTAAGATTCTAGTATTTGGTCACCAAAATCCAGACTCAGATGCCATCGGGTCATCTGTAGCCTTTGCTTACCTTGCAAAAGAGGCTTATGGATTGGACACAGAAGCAGTAGCACTTGGAACTCCTAATGAAGAAACAGCCTTCGTTTTGAACTATTTTGGTGTAGAAGCACCACGCGTCATCACATCTGCTAAAGCAGAAGGTGCAGAGCAAGTCATCTTGACTGACCACAATGAATTCCAACAGTCAGTGTCAGATATCGCTGAAGTAGAAGTTTACGGAGTTGTGGATCACCACCGTGTGGCTAATTTTGAAACTGCCAGCCCACTTTACATGCGTTTGGAACCAGTTGGATCAGCGTCTTCTATCGTTTATCGCATGTTCAAAGAGCATGGTGTAGCTGTTCCTAAAGAAATCGCAGGTTTGATGCTTTCAGGTTTGATTTCAGATACTCTTCTTTTGAAATCTCCAACAACTCACCCATCTGATAAAGTCATTGCGCCTGAATTGGCTGAATTAGCAGGCGTCAACTTGGAAGAGTACGGTCTTGCTATGTTGAAAGCTGGTACAAACTTGGCTAGTAAATCTGCTGAAGAATTGATTGATATCGATGCTAAGACCTTTGAACTCAATGGAAATAAGGTTCGTGTTGCCCAAGTCAATACTGTTGATATTGCTGAAGTCTTGGAACGCCAAGCAGAAATCGAAGCAGCAATGCAAGCGGCTAATGCGGCAAACGGCTACTCAGATTTTGTCTTGATGATTACAGACATCGTCAACTCAAACTCTGAAATTCTGGCTCTTGGATCAAACATAGATAAGGTGGAAGCAGCTTTCAATTTCAAACTTGAAAACAACCACGCTTTCCTTCCAGGTGCTGTTTCACGTAAGAAACAAGTGGTGCCTCAGTTGACTGAAAGCTTTAATGCTTAAGATTTTGGGTGTTATTTCAAAATAGAAAACGATGTTTTCCATATAGTTAAAGGGGTTTCGACTCCTTTTTTTCTAGGAGAGAAAGATGTTAGAAAATGGCGATTTGATTTTTGTGAAGGACCTTTCAGATATGGGGCAGGCCATCCAGGCTTCTACTGGGAACTATAGTCATGTAGCAATCTTTTTGGACGGTTTTGTTTATCATGCAACTGGTGAAGTTGGTGTTATCTGTCAAGAACCAGCTGATTTTTTTGAACCGACTCATCTTTACGACCTTTATGTCTATCCAGAGCTGGAAGCTGACTTGGTGAAGGAGAGAGCTAGCAAACATTTAGGTGCACCCTATAATGCCTCTTTTTATCCGGATGGGAATGGCTTTTATTGCTCCCAGTATATCGCTGAAATCCTACCGATTTTTGAAACTATTCCCATGAAATTTGGTGATGGGGAGCAGGAGATTAGTGATTTTTGGAGGGAATATTACAGAAAACTCGAACTTCCTGTGCCTCTGAATCAGCCAGGGACCAATCCTAGTCAACTAGCAGCATCCCCTCTTTTAGAATGTAAAGAAAGGAATCTTCATGATTCAGGTTTTTAATCCTTCTCGTTTGACTCGACAACCATTTTTTATAGATTTGGTCGACTATCTGGACCATCATGACGATGTGATTCTACGAGAAATCAAGTCCCAGTTTCCAGATGTAGCAGTTGATAAACTCATGGAAGAGTATATAAAAGCAGGCCTGATCCTAAGGGAAAACAAACGCTATTGCCTTAATCTCCCTTTTCTAGAATCAATAGACAGTCTGGTCCTTGACCAAGAAATTTTTATCAGAGAGGACAGTCCAGTTTATCATGCTCTGTTAGAGAAGACTTTTGAGACAGAATTGCGCAATCAAACCAACGCAGCCATTTTAGTCGAAGGTACGGACTTTGCAAGAGAAAAGATGACCCTGTCTAATTATTTCTACAAGGTCAAGCACCAATATCCTTTGACAGAAAAACAGAAGAAACTCTATGATATTTTAGGAGATGTTAACCCTGAGTATGCCCTCAAATATATGACGACTTTTTTGTTAAAATTCCTCAAAAAAGATCAACTGATGCAGAAACGCCGTGATATCTTCGTTGAGAGTCTAGTCGTCTTGGGTTATATTGTGCAAAACGAAGAAGGGAAGTATGAGTTGGCTGTTGATTTCGACAAGGAACGGTTGATTTTCTATTTGTCTTAATTGTTTGCTTTTGAGCAGATTGTTTGACTTTGCTAAAGAATAAGCATAAACTAAATGTAAGCGATAACGTTTATCGTATTAAAAGCAAAGGAGACAGAACTATGTCACTTGAAAATAAATTGGATCAAGCAACTGGTGCTATCAAAGAAGGATTTGGGAAAGTTACTGGTGATAGCAAAACTGAAGCAGAAGGTGCTGTAGAAAAAACAGTTGCGAAAGCAAAAGAAGTTGTAGAAGATGCTAAAGGTGCTGTAGAAGGTGCCGTTGAAGGTCTTAAAAATTCATTTAAAAAAGAAGACTAAAAAAATCAAGGGAATGTTTCCCTTGATTTTTTTTATAGATAACGTTCTGCGACAGCTGCGTCACCAGGGTAGGATTCTTTCACTCCATTGACGATTTGGTAGCGATCAGCACCCTTACCCGCAATAATCACGGCATCGAGTTCTTGGTCAGTGATGGCCATTGCCGCTTGGATGGCTTGTTCGCGATCGGCAATCTTTTCAACAGGATGGCTGATATAGCTACTGATTTCCTCTGCAATCGCCATAGGATCTTCATAGTTGGGGTCATCAGCTGTGAGAAAGACTTGAATCTCAGGATGTTGATTGAGGAGGAGACCAAAGTCTTTGCGACGACTCTCCCCCTTGTTTCCAGTCGAACCGAGAACCAGAGCGATTTTTCCAGTCTGATGAGTTTCAACTACATTGATGAGTTTTTTCAGACTGTCCCCGTTGTGGGCATAGTCGATGAAGACTTTAGCACCATTTTTCTGTGTGAGGACTTCCATACGTCCAGGAACGCGGGTTGCAGCGATTCCTTTTTGGATGTCCTCTAGACTAGCACCTAGACGAAGGCAGGCAAGTCCAGCAGCGACGGCATTTTCTTGATTAAAGTGACCGATGAGTTGGATATCATAATCGCCAGCGAGTTTTCCTGTAGCTGAGAAGCTAAAGGCTTTGGAGTTCTCGATTTGGTTACTCGACTTACTACCATAGAAGTCATGATCTTGATGTTCCACTTGTTCTTTCAAGACAGAAAAGTGGTCCATGTCGCTGTTAATGACAACTACTCGGCTATTTTCCATCAAGAGACGCTTGTGGTAGAAGTAATCTTCAAAGCTAGGATGCTCAATCGGACCGATATGGTCAGGAGTGATGTTAAGAAAGACACCTACATCGAAAGTGAGGCCGTAGACTCGCTTAACCAGATAGGCTTGGCTGGAGACTTCCATGATGAGATGGGTTCTTCCGTTATGAACAGCTTGAGCCATCATATCAAAGAGATCGATACTTTCAGGAGTTGTGAGAGCAGACTTAAAGAAGGTCTTACCATCTAAGGTTGTATTCATAGTAGACAACATAGCTGGGCGATGATGTTGAGCCAAGATGTTATAGGCAAAATAGGCTGCAGTTGTCTTCCCCTTGGTTCCTGTGAAGGCGAGAATTTTGAGTTTCTCTTGTGGATTACCATAAAATTCCATGGCAATCAAACTCATGGCTTTCTTAATGTCGTTCACGATAATAGCAGGAATACCGACCTCGTAGTCTTGCTCAGCTATATACCAATCCAGCCCTTGTGAGATAGCGGAGAGGAGGAATTCTTTTTTGAAAGAAGCTCCCTTAACAAAAAATAGGCTTCGCTCTTTAACTTTACGGCTGTCGTAACTGATACTATCAAAATCGACATCACTGTAATTGTAGTAGTAGCTTCCCTGATTGATAATCTCACGGAAGAGACCATTTTTCTTTAAAATATTTAATACGATTTCAATCTTTATCATACTTTCTATTGTAAACCGAAAGTCTGAATTTTACAAGTAACAAGGAAAAGTTTATAATGGAAGATAAGGAACTTTTCCTAGTTATCAAAATTGAATGAGGAAGCTATGTCTAACGAAAACAATCACCAGCAAGCCCAGATGTTGCGAGGGACTGCTTGGCTAACAGCTAGTAACTTTATTAGTCGCCTCCTTGGTGCTATCTACATTATTCCCTGGTATATCTGGATGGGGACCTATGCTGCCAAGGCCAATGGTCTCTTTACCATGGGCTACAATATTTACGCCTGGTTCTTGCTGATTTCGACAGCGGGTATCCCAGTTGCGGTCGCCAAACAAGTGGCTAAGTACAATACCATGCGAGAAGAAGAGCATAGCTTTGCCTTGATTCGGAGTTTCCTAAGCTTTATGACGGGCTTGGGATTAGTCTTTGCCTTGGTCTTGTATCTCTTTTCTCCCTGGTTAGCAGATTTGTCAGGTGTGGGGAAAGACCTGATTCCCATCATGCAGAGCTTGGCTTGGGCGGTCTTGATTTTCCCATCTATGAGTGTCATTCGAGGCTTCTTCCAAGGGATGAATAACCTCAAACCCTATGCTATGAGTCAAATCGCTGAGCAGGTGATTCGTGTTATCTGGATGTTGATGGCAACCTTCTTCATTATGAAGATGGGTTCTGGTGACTACCTAGCAGCAGTTACCCAATCGACCTTTGCAGCCTTTGTGGGGATGGTGGCAAGTTTTGCAGTTTTGATCTACTTCCTTGCCCAAGAAGGTTTGCTTAAAAGAGTCTTTGAAACACGGGATAAAATCAATAGTAAGCGACTCTTAGTCGATACGATCAAGGAAGCCATTCCCTTTATCCTGACAGGATCAGCCATCCAGCTCTTCCAGATTTTAGACCAGATGAGCTTTATCAATAGTATGAAGTGGTTTACTAACTACAGCAATGAAGACTTGGTTGTCATGTTTTCTTATTTCTCTGCCAATCCTAATAAAATTACCATGATTTTAATCTCTGTGGGAGTTTCAATTGGGAGTGTCGGCTTGCCGCTTTTGACGGAAAACTATGTAAAAGGTGACTTGCCAGCTGCGGCTCGCCTAGTCCAAGATAGCCTCACCATGCTCTTCTTATTTCTACTACCGGCAACGGTTGGAGTGGTCATGGTAGGGGAGCCTCTTTATACAGTCTTTTACGGTAAGCCAGATAGTCTGGCCATGGGCTTGTTTGTCTTTGCAGTTTTGCAGTCTACTATCCTAGGCTTGTATATGGTCTTGTCTCCTATGCTTCAGGCCATGTTCCGAAACCGCAAGGCAGTTCTATACTTCATCTATGGTTCCATTGCTAAGATTGTCTTGCAATTGCCAACCATTGCTATTTTCCATAGCTATGGTCCCTTGATTTCAACGACTATCGGTTTGATTATTCCGAATGTCCTGATGTACCGTGACATCTGCCAGGTAACGGGTGCTCGTCGAAAGATAATCTTGAAGCGAACCATTTTGATTACCATCTTGACCCTTGTCATGTTTATCCTAGTTGGCTTCTTGCAGTGGCTACTCGGTTTTGTCTTCCAACCAAGTGGACGTTTTTGGAGTTTCCTTTATGTGGCTCTCATCGGAGGTCTTGGAGGAGGTCTGTATGGTTTGATGAGTCTACGTACACGACTCTTGGACAAGATAATTGGCAAAGCTCAAGCAGATCGACTACGTACACGATTGAAAATATCGTAAAAAGATTTATAAATAAAAGTAATGAATTTAACCTTTCTTTAACAGAAAGGTTTTTATACTACATTTTTCTTAAAAAAAGAGAACTTTTTCTAAAATCAAGAGCAAAAAATATGCTTTTTTAAGTTTTTCTTCAGAAATCGCTTGACTAAATAAAACTAAAGCTGTATAATAAGACAAAACTTTTAAACAGGAGGTTCTGGAAATGAAAAAGTCTAAGGCCAAGTATCTGACACTTGCAAGTGTCGTGTTAAGCGCAGGTATCTTACTGAGCGCATGTGGAAATTCAAGTAGCGCTTCTAAAACATATAACTATGTTTATTCGAGCGATCCATCTAGTTTGAACTATCTTGCTGAAAACCGTGCAACAACCAACGACATCGTTACCAATTTGGTAGATGGATTGATGGAAAATGACCAATACGGTAACTATGTTCCATCATTGGCAGAGGATTGGACTGTTTCTCAGGACGGTTTGACCTATACTTACAAATTGCGTAAGGATGCAAAATGGTATACTTATGAGGGTGAAGAATACGCCCCTGTAACGGCCCAAGACTTTGTGACAGGTTTGAAATATGCTGCTGATAAAAAATCCGAAGCCTTGTACCTGGTTCAAGACTCTGTAGTAGGTTTGGATGACTATATTAACGGTAAAACAACTGACTTTTCAACTGTCGGTGTTAAGGCGATTGACGACCAAACGGTTCAGTACACTTTGACACGTCCAGAATCTTATTGGAATTCTAAAACAACTTCAACCATTCTCTTCCCTGTCAATGCAGATTTCTTAAAATCAAAAGGGGATGACTTTGGTAAGGTAGACCCTTCTAGTATTTTGTACAATGGACCTTTCTTGATGAAATCATTTGTTTCAAAATCTGTTATCGAATTCAAGAAAAATCCCAACTACTGGGATGAAAAAAATGTCTTTGTGGATGATGTGAAATTGGCCTATTATGATGGTAGTGACCAAGATGCACTAGCACGTAACTTTGTAGAAGGAGTCTATAGCTACGCGCGTCTCTATCCAAATAGCTCAAGCTTTGAAGGCATTAAAGAGAAGAACAAGGATAACATCATCTATAGTATGCAAAATGCAACTTCTTATTACTTGAACTTCAACTTGGACAGAAAATCTTATAACTTCACTTCTAAGTCCTCAGATGTCGAAAAGAAATCTACCCAAGAAGCAGTTCTGAATAAAAACTTCCGTCAAGCCTTCAACTATGCATACAACCGTACAGCCTATGGAGCACAATCTCAAGGGGAGGACGGAGCAACGAAGATTATTCGTAATCTAGTGGTACCTCCTACATTTGTAAGCATCAACGGAAAAGACTTTGGCGATGTTGTTTCAGAAAAGATGGTCAACTATGGCCAAGAATGGCAAGGAATCAATTTTGCAGATGCACAAGATCCATACTACAATCCTGATAAAGCTAAAGCTAAATTTGCAGAAGCTAAGAAAGAATTGGAAGCTAAGGGTGTGCAATTCCCAATCCACTTGGATGTAACAGTTGACCAATCAGCTAAAAAAGGTGTACTTGAAGCGAGCTCTTTGAAACAATCCATCGAATCTGTTCTAGGAGCTGAGAATGTGGTTATCGATATCCAACAGCTATCAACAGATGACTTTGACAACTCTAGCTACCTAGCTCAAACTGCAGCTCAAAAAGACTTTGATATCTATAATGGCGGTTGGAGTGCGGACTACTTGGATCCATCAAGTTATCTTGATATCTTAAATGTCAATAACGGTGGTATGTTGCAAAACATTGGTCTAGAACCAGGTGAGGTCAATGACAAGGCTAAGGCAGTTGGTCTGGATACTTACACTCAAATGCTAGAAGAAGCGAACAAGGAGCAAGAACCAGCAAAACGTTATGAAAAGTATGCTGAAATTCAAGCTTGGCTCGTTGATAGCGCCCTTGCTATTCCAAACGTTTCTCAGGGTGGAACACCGACCTTGAGAAAGACAGTTCCATTCTCATCGCCATTCTCACAAGCTGGAAATAAGGGTGTCGAATCATACAAGTATCTCAAGTTACAAGATAAGACTGTAACGGCTGATGAGTATGAAAAAGCGAAAGAAAAATGGCTAAAAGAAAAAGAAGAATCAAATAAAAAAGCCCAAGAAGAACTGGCAAAACACGTTAAATAACCAGTCTATTCAACAGGAAAAACGATAGTTTCTAAAGGAGCTATCGTTTTTATATAGTTTGAAACTATAACTAGCTCTTGAAAACAAGAAAATAAGTTAGTGAAAATAAGTGGTACAATAGTTACTATAGATTTGGAGGTATTGTATGAGCAAAGAACTACACATCAACACAATTTTGGCCCAGGCTGGGATCAAGTCAGATAAGGCTACAGGTGCCTTGGTAACACCGCTTCATTTTTCAACCACTTATCAGCATCCAGAGTTTGGCCAGTCTACTGGTTTTGATTATACCCGTACTAAAAACCCAACTCGCAGTAAGGCGGAGGAAGTCTTGGCGGCAATCGAATCAGCGGACTATGCCCTAGCGACGAGCTCAGGAATGGCTGCGATTGTACTGGCTTTTAGTGTTTTTCCAGTAGGAAGTAAAGTCTTGGCTGTGCGCGATCTGTATGGGGGTTCTTTCCGTTGGTTCAACCAAGTGGAGCAAGAAGGCCGCTTCCATTTTACCTATGCTAATACAGAAGAAGAGTTGATTGCTGAGTTAGAGAAAGATGTGGATGTTCTCTATATCGAAACGCCAACCAATCCCTTGATGTTGGAATTTGATATTGCCAAACTAGCCAAACTAGCTCATGCCAAGGGTTCCAAGGTAGTGGTGGACAATACCTTCTACAGTCCGATTTACCAACGTCCGATTGAAGATGGTGCGGATATCGTTCTTCATTCTGCCACCAAGTATTTAGCAGGGCATAATGATGTCTTGGCTGGGGTGGTTGTGACTAATAGTTTAGAACTATATGAGCAACTGTTCTACAATTTGAATACGACTGGTGCGGTCTTGTCACCATTTGATAGTTATCAGTTGATTCGTGGTCTTAAAACTCTACCTCTTCGTATGGAGCGTTCTACAGCAAATGCCCAAGAAGTGGTTGCTTTTTTGAAGGCTTCACCTGCTGTCAAGGAAGTGCTCTATACTGGACGTGGGGGTATGATTTCCTTTAAAGTAGTGGATGAAAAGCGTATTCCTCATATTTTAAATAGCTTAAGGGTCTTCTCATTTGCAGAAAGTTTGGGTGGGGTAGAGAGTCTGATTACCTATCCGACAACTCAGACTCATGCGGATATTCCGGCAGAAGTGCGTCATTCCTATGGCTTAACAGATGACCTCCTGCGCTTGTCTATTGGGATTGAAGATGCTAGAGATTTGATTGCGGACTTGCGCCAAGCTTTGGAAGGATAAGATAGATATGGGAAAATATGATTTTACAAGCCTGCCCAATCGTTTTGGGCACCATACCTATAAATGGAAAGAAGCAGAAGCTGATCGAGAAGTTCTACCAGCCTGGATAGCAGATATGGACTTTGTGGTTTTGCCTGAAGTTCGACAAGCTGTACAAGCCTACGCAGATCAGTTGGTCTATGGCTATACTTATGCCAGTGATGCTTTGATTGAGTCGGTTCAGGACTGGGAAGCCAGTCAACACGGGTATCACTTTGACAAGGATGCCCTCGTCTTTATAGAGGGAGTGGTACCAGCTATTTCAACAGCTATTCAAGCCTTTACAAAAGAAGGAGAGGCGGTTCTGATTAACACACCGGTCTATCCACCTTTTGCCCGCAGTGTCAAACTCAACAATCGCAGATTGATTACCAATTCTTTGGTGGAAAAGGATGGGCTGTTTGAGATTGACTTTGACCAGTTGGAGAATCAATTGGTAGAAGAGGATGTGAAGCTTTATATCCTTTGCAATCCCCACAATCCTGGTGGACGTGTTTGGGAAAAGGAAGTGTTAGAAAAGATTGGGCATCTCTGCCAAAAACATGGTGTTTTGTTGGTTTCAGATGAGATTCACCAAGATTTGGCTCTCTTTGGTCGCAAACACCAGTCTTTTAACACCATTGATCCCGCC
Organism: Streptococcus sp. SO2; assembly: GCF_030440025.1. The sequence goes on along the minus strand of NZ_JAQFJH010000001.1, from coordinate 368,070 downwards.
TTTAAAGATTTTGCCCTTATCTTGAGTAGTGCCACTAAGACCTTTAATATTGCTGGGACCAAGAATTCCTATGCAGTTATTGAAAATCCAAAGCTTCGTGTGGCTTTCCAAAAACGTCAGTTGGCCAATAACCAACATGAAATCTCAGGCTTGGGGTATTTGGCGACAGAAGCTGCCTACCGTTATGGTAAGGACTGGTTAGGAGAGTTGAAAGAAGTCATCGAGGACCACATTAACTATGTAGTAGATATTTTGGGCAACGAAACCAAGATTAAGGTCATGAAACCACAAGGTACCTACTTGATCTGGCTTGATTTTTCAGCCTATGACCTAACGGATGACCGCTTGCAAGAGCTTTTGAAGAATGAAGCCAAGGTTATCTTGAACCGAGGTTTGGACTTTGGTGAGGAAGGAACTCTTCATGCCCGTCTCAATGTAGCTATGCCGAAGTCAGTACTGGAAGAGGTTTGTCAACGCATCGTGACCACTTTTGCTACCCTTTAAAAATCGAGCCTTCTAGGAGAAAAGTCTTCCTAGAAGGCTATTTTCATAGGGGAAAATGTGGTATAATGAAAAGATAAGATAAAGGGGTAACTATGGCTAAATTGATTCCAGGGAAGTTGCGCATGGAGGGTGTTTCCCTCTATGAGAAGGGCAAGATTGAGATCATCAAGGAAAAAGGGAATCGCCTCTATACTCGTGTGTCGGGAGAAGACTTGCGCTACAGTTTAGAGGATGATCTGGTTTTTTGTGCTTGCGATTTTTTCCAAAAAAGAGGTTACTGTGTTCACCTCGCAGCGCTCGAGCATTATCTGAAGAACGACGAAGAAGGCCAGGTGATTTTACAAGCCTTAGAAAAAGGACATGAAGAGCAAGAAGAGGTCGAAACCAAGGTTGGTTTTGGTGGTAGTTTTTTGGAGCGTATCCAACCTCAGAAGAGAGAGAAAATCTACACTTTGTCGGCTCAAGGCCAGGTAGAAGCTGGAACCAATCGCCTCCTTTGGACTCTCCGAATCGGTTTAGTTGATAGTCAAAAATATTATGTCATTCGTGACATCCCTCTCTTTTTGAAGGTCTTGGTCCATCGAAAGCCATATATGATTGGGAAACACTATGAAAATGACTTGTCTTGGGATGCTTTTGATACAGCTAGTCAAGAAGTTCTTACTTTTTTATGTGGCTTGATTGAGGAGGGACTGAGTCAAGACCTCTTTTTCCCAAATCAAGGCCGTCACCTCTTTTTCCCTCTGACCTTTTTTGAGCAGGGAGTGGAGTTGCTGATGAACTTGGAAGATTTTCATTTTGAGCACCACATTACTAGTTATGAAAATCTTCTCTTTCATGATTTAGATCCAGAAGCAAACCTTTTCTCTTTTTCCGTGAAGGAGTATCCCGATTATTTTGAGATGGAAATTTCTGAGACTGAGCGAGTTAACGTATTCTATAGGGGAGCGGTTCTCTTTCGTAAGGGGAATCTTTATCTCTTAAACCCTAAACAAATCAGCCTCCTAAAGGAAATCAAGGAGCTTCCTCAGGAGGAAAGAGGGAGAAAATGCCTCCAGTTTGACAACAGTGATCGTGACCGTCTGGCTGCCTGTCTGCCTTTGTTTGGACAGCTGGGCACAGTTTCTGCTCCTGAGCGCTTGCAAATCAGACCCTTTTCACCAATCTTTTACTTTGATAGGGAGGATGACGGTCGCATCCGCTTGGATATCCAGTTTGACTATGGAGATGTTAAGGTAACTAGTCGTCAACAGCTGGAACAATTACCATTTTCAAGCGATGCCGTCTTGGAAAATCAGCTATTTCAAGTCTGTTTAGGGGCTGGTTTTGAGGCTGATTTTCAGTCTTGGAGACAGGCTTTGAAGCCAGAAGTGGTTTATTCTTTCTTTTACCATACGATTCCAGCTTTTGAGAAGTTGGGTCAGGTTTTCTTGTCTGATGAGATGAATCAGCTCTACAGCGTCCAAGCTCCTCAGGTTCAGATTGAGTCCAAGGGAGGATTATTGGAAATTCAATTTGATTTCCAAGGGATTGCCCAAGAAGAGATTGACCAAGCTCTTAAAGCCCTGACCAGCAATCAGGATTTCTATATCAGTTCTTCTGACCAAGTGTACTTTTTTGATGAGGAAACCAAGCAGATTCGTCAAAATTTGCAGGAACTGGGGGTTGAGCTAAAAGATGGTTCTTTTCAGGCGCGAAAATCTCTGGCTTATAGCCTTTCTCAGCTTTTTGAAGGTCGAGATAGGATCTCCTTCTCAGAGGAATTTCAGCATTTAGCTCATGATTTGACTCATCCAGAGGATTTTCCTTTGGGAGATATACAGGTTCAGGCGAGTTTGAGAGATTATCAGGAAAAGGGTGTTCGTTGGCTCCAGATGCTTCATCACTATGGCTTTGGTGGCATCCTAGCCGATGATATGGGACTGGGAAAAACATTGCAAACCATTGCTTTTTTGACTAGTCAGGTGACAGAAGATAGTCGGGTCTTGATTTTAGCGCCGTCAGGTTTAATCTACAACTGGGCAGATGAATTCAGGAAATTTGCCCCACAGTTGGATTTGGCTGTCGTTCATGGTTTGAAAGCGAATCGAGAAGCGATTCTTTCTGAAAATCACCAAATCTATGTGACTAGCTATGCCACCTTTCGTCAAGACAGCGAGCTTTATCAAGAGATGGCTTTTGATTTTCTCTTCTTAGATGAAGCCCAGGTCATGAAAAATGCCCAAACCAAGATTGCTCAGAGTTTGCGCCAGTTTGTGGTGCCGGCAGTCTTTGCTTTGTCAGGTACGCCTATTGAAAACCATTTAGGAGAGTTGTGGTCTATCTTTCAAATTGTGCTTCCAGGACTCTTACCAAGTAAAAAGGAGTTTATGAAATTACCGGCTGATCGAGTCGCGCAGTTTATCAAGCCCTTTGTCATGAGGCGTAAGAAAGAAGAAGTTCTTACAGAACTGCCTGATCTGATCGAAGTCGTCTATAAAAATGAACTGGAAGACCAACAGAAGGCTATCTATCTAGCCCAGTTGCAACAGATGAGAGACCGCCTAGCGCAAGTGACCGATCAAGAATTCCAGAGAAGTCGGGTAGAAATCTTATCTGGACTCATGCGTTTGCGTCAAATCTGCGATACGCCAGCTCTCTTCATGGACGATTACCAGGGAGCTAGTGGTAAACTCGATAGTCTCCGAGATTTATTGCTACAAGTGGCTGATGGTGGGCATCGGGTCTTGATTTTCTCCCAGTTCAAAGGAATGTTGGAAAAAATCGAGCAAGAACTCCCAGACTTGGGCTTGACCTCCTTCAAAATCACAGGTTCAACTCCTGCTCATGACAGACAAGAGATGACCAAGGCCTTTAATCAGGGAGAAAGAGACGCCTTTCTCATCTCTCTGAAGGCAGGTGGTGTTGGTCTCAATCTAACGGGAGCTGATACGGTTATTTTGGTTGACCTTTGGTGGAATCCCGCTGTCGAAGCCCAGGCTATCGGACGTGCCCATCGTATGGGACAGGAGCAGAAGGTAGAGGTTTATCGCTTAATTACAAAAGGAACCATTGAAGAGAAAATCCAAGAACTTCAAGAACAAAAGAAACATTTGGTTTCCCAAGTTTTAGATGGTACGGAGTCGCGTGCGAGTCTCAGCCTGGCAGAAATTCGTGAAATTTTGGGAATTTCTGAAGCCAGCACTTGAAAAATCAAGACAATACGCTATAATGAAGTGTTGAAAGGAAATACAAAATGAAACAAGATCGATTTCCATTGGTGTCAGATGATGAGATCATGCTGACCAAAATGCCAGTCATGGACTTGTACGATGAGTCAGACTTTATTAGCAATATCAAAGGTGATTACCGCGATAAGAACTATTTGGAATGGTCTCCTATTAATGAAGAAGAAACCGTAGTTTCTCCAGTGGTTAATAAGGAGTCAAAACCAAGTCCAGAACCTAAAAAAGTTGAAAAAACCTATGCTGAATTGGCTCGAGAAGAGGCGCGTGCGGACTTGAAGAAGAAACGTTCAGCCAAGTATTTGACTCAGGATGTTAGTCATACCAGACGACACAATGGTTCCACACTTGTTCGTCAAGGAAACCAACCAACAGCACCATTTCAAAAGGAAAATCCAGGTGAGTTTGCCAAATTTAGCAAAAACTTGAGCCAGTCTCACTATATCTTAGCTGAGGAGGTTGGCCAAGTGGCGAACCCAACTCCGAAAGTCCAAACGGGAAAAGCTAACAAGAACAACTATGATTTTCTAAAGAAGAGTCAAATCTATAATAAAAAGAATAAGCAAACGGAACAGGAACGTCAGGTTGCCCAAGAGTTGAATCTGACAAGAATTACTGAGTAGGGGAGAAAAGCATGTCAAAAACATATCATTTTATTGGAATCAAGGGATCAGGGATGAGTGCCTTGGCCTTGATGTTGCACCAAATGGGACACAAGGTTCAAGGTTCAGACGTTGAAAAATACTACTTTACTCAACGTGGACTAGAGCAGGCAGGGATTGCCATTCTTCCTTTTGATGAAAAGAACCTACAAGGTGATGTGGAGATTATCGCGGGGAATGCCTTCCGTCCAGATAACAACGTTGAAATCGCCTATGCAGATCAAAATGGCATCAGCTACAAACGTTACCACGAATTCCTAGGTAGCTTTATGCGCGACTTTGTCAGCATGGGAGTAGCAGGAGCTCATGGAAAAACTTCAACGACAGGTATGCTGTCACACGTCTTGTCTCACATCACAGACACCAGCTTCTTGATTGGTGATGGGACAGGTCGTGGTTCAGCCAATGCCAAATATTTTGTCTTTGAATCAGACGAATATGAGCGCCATTTCATGCCTTACCACCCAGAATACTCTATCATCACCAACATTGACTTTGACCATCCAGACTACTTTACAAGTCTAGAGGATGTTTTCAATGCCTTTAACGACTATGCCAAACAAATTACCAAAGGTTTGTTTGTATACGGTGAAGATCCTGAGTTGCGTAAGATCACAGCCAATGCGCCAATCTATTACTATGGTTTTGAAGCAGAAGGCAATGACTTTGTAGCTAGCGATCTTCTTCGTTCTACGACTGGTTCGACATTCACCGTTCATTTCCGTGGTCAAGAGTTGGGTCAATTCCACATTCCAACCTTTGGTCGTCACAATATCATGAATGCGACAGCTGTTATAGGTCTTCTTTACACAGCAGGTTTTGATTTGAACTTGGTCCGTGAACACTTGAAAACTTTTGCAGGTGTTAAGCGTCGTTTCACTGAAAAAATCGTCAATGATACAGTGATCATTGATGACTTTGCCCACCATCCAACAGAAATCATTGCAACCTTGGATGCAGCTCGTCAGAAATATCCAAGCAAGGAAATCGTGGCAGTCTTCCAACCGCATACCTTTACAAGAACCATTGCCTTGTTGGACGAATTTGCCCATGCATTGAATCAAGCAGACGCCGTCTACCTAGCGCAAATCTATGGATCAGCTCGTGAAGTGGACCATGGTGATGTCAAGGTAGAAGACCTAGCTAATAAAATCAACAAGAAACATCAGGTTATCACTGTTGAAAATGTTTCTCCACTCCTAGACCATGACAATGCTGTTTACGTCTTTATGGGTGCAGGAGACATCCAAACCTATGAATATTCATTTGAACGTCTCTTGTCTAACTTGACAAGCAACGTCCAATAAGGAAAACAGATGGAAATTCCAATCACTATAAGGCAAGCTACCCTATCAGATTTAGAAGAAATGTTGGCGATTGAAGAAGCCAATCCTTCGTTAGAAGAGGCATTTAGCCGCCAATCCTTAGAAGAGAGTATCCGCAAGACTGCGGGTACCTTTCTTGTAGCTGGGGATGAAAATCAGCTCCTAGGCTATGTTTTAGGAGAAGCTCAGTATCTTCATCCCAAGTGGATAGAAATAAAATCATTGACCATTCTTCCTGACCATTGGGGACAGGGGTTGGGAACTCTTCTTCTTGCGGCCTTGAAACAGGTGACAGTCGAACTAGATTACCAAGGTATTCTTTTACAAAGTCCTGATGAACTACTATCTTATTTTGAAATGAATGGCTTTGTTGAAGAAGAAATGACAGAAAGTCATTATGGCAGTGGTTCTGAATGGTATCTGATTTGGGAAAATCCCTTTTATCAGGAGGAAATATGAAAATCAGACAAGCAAGATTTTCGGATTTGGATCGGATTATAGAGATAGAGCTGGAGAATTTTTCACTGGAGGAAGCCATTCCTCGTTCGGTCTTTGAGGCGCATTTGCAGGAAATTCAGACCAGTTTTCTGGTAGCTGAAAAAGAGGGGCGTATTCTTGGTTATATCGAAGGTCCAGTCGTCCCACACCGCCATCTACATGATCAGTCCTTTACAGAAGAAATAAAAGACTATAGCCATCAACCTGGAGGTTATATTTCTGTGACTTGCCTATCTATTGCCAAGGAAGCACAAGCTTTGGGAGTTGGGAAAAGACTATTAAAGACTCTGAAAGAGGTCGCTTTAGAACATGAACGAGAGGGCATTAATCTGACGTGTCATGATTATCTTATCGCCTATTACGAAAAACATGGCTTTGTTAATGAAGGAATATCCCAGTCAAACTTTGCTGGGGAAACATGGTATGATATGGTCTGGCAGCCTGAAAACCAATAAAACTAGCTAGGGAATGCCCTAGTTGGTTGCTTTTCTGCGACTTTTAAGATATAATATTAGGGATTGTCAACAAGGAGGTAATGCTTTTGACTGAAAAATCAAGAGAAGAAGAAAAATTAAGCTTTAAAGAGCAGATTCTACGTGATTTAGAAAGAGTAAAAGAACAAGATAGAAGAGAGAAAGAAGTAGAGATTCCAAATCTGACGGCTTCATCATCTCAAGCTAGTTCAGCAACTCCTTCAGATCTTGAACCAGAAACATCAACAGAAGAGTTGATGGCTGATTCCCTATCTGTTGTCGATAAAATCCTAAAAAATGCACCAAGTGTTCCTCCACTTTCAAGTGCTAGTACTGATGAAACGGATGGACAAGAAGAGAAAGAGATTAGACAGCCAATCATTGATAAGATTGAAGTTGTAGAATCTGAAGAACCTCTAGTAGAGCCGATTCATCTGGCTGAAGAACCTGTAGTGGAACCCGTTCAACCTAAGGTAGAACCAGTTGAGCTTAAACCCGAAGAAAAAGAATTTAACGACACTCCGACTAAGGTTGCCGTAACCTATAAAACAGAAGACAAGAAAGAGGAAATCACCCTAGGAATGCCTGAAAGAGTTGAGCCTGTTTCTACAGAATCTAGCAGTGGATTAGCTGATGCTCCACGTCGTAGTCGTCGTCAAGGTGCAACAACAACTAAGAAAAAATCAAAAGCTAAAGGTTGTCTAGTAACAGTTCTAGTTCTCCTAGTACTCGTTGCAGTTGGTGGTTACTTTGGTTATGGTTACGTTCAAGATTCCTTGAAACCTGTTGATGCGAGCTCTAAGGATTACGTAACGGTTCAAATCCCAGACGGTGCAAATGTTCAAGAAATTGGAAGCACCTTGGAAAAATCTGGTTTGGTTAAACATGGACTTATCTTTAGCCTTTATGCTAAATACTATAGTCATGCCAACTTGAAGTCAGGTTATTATAACTTGAAGAAGAGTATGAGTACGGATGAATTGATTCAAGAATTGGAAAAAGGTGGGACTCCTGAAGCCCAGGCACCTGTTCTTGCAAACTTGACCATTCCAGAAGGCTATACATTAGAGCAAATCGCTCAAACAGTAGGACAACTTCAAGGTGAATTTAAAGAACCCCTTACTGCGGATGCTTTCTTGGCAAAAGTTCAAGATGAGACCTTTATCTCACAATTAGTAGCTAAGTATCCAAACCTACTTGGAAGTCTTCCAACAAAAGACAGTGGCGTTCGTTATCGTCTTGAAGGTTACCTTTTCCCAGCAACCTATACGATCAAAGACGATACAACTGTTGAAAGTTTGATTGATGAGATGGTGGCTGCTATGGATAAGGCTATGTCACCATATTACGCTACGATCAAAGAAAAGAATCTGACAGTTAATGAATTGCTCAGCATTGCTTCTCTTGTCGAAAAAGAAGGTGCTAAGACCGAAGACCGCAAGAAAATCGCAGGTGTCTTCTATAACCGCTTGAATGTCGGTATGCCACTTCAAAGTAATATCGCTATCCTATATGCTCAAGGAAAACTTGGTCAAAAGATTAGTTTAGCAGATGACGCTGGAATTGATACAACGATTGATTCACCATACAATGTTTACACACACCTTGGCCTCATGCCTGGACCGGTTGATAGCCCAAGTTCGGATGCGATTGAAGCAAGTGTAAACCAGACAAAGAGTGAGTACTTGTACTTTGTAGCCAATGTAGAAGATGGTAAAGTGTACTTTGCAACAACAAAAGAAGAACATGATCAAAACGTTGCAGAGCATATCAATAGCAAGTTACCTCAAGCAAGTAGTTCAAACTAAAATTATGTGGTTTTCCACATAATTTTGTTTTAAAAAAGTAAATAGAAAAGAAAGTTAAAAAAATGGCAGAAAAAACTTACCCAATGACCCTTGAAGAAAAGGAAAAACTAGAAAAAGAATTAGAGGAGTTGAAACTCGTCCGTCGTCCTGAAGTCGTAGAGCGTATCAAGATTGCTCGTTCCTATGGAGACCTTTCAGAAAATAGTGAGTATGAAGCAGCGAAAGATGAACAAGCTTTTGTTGAAGGTCAAATTTCAAGTCTAGAAACAAAAATTCGCTATGCTGAAATTGTTAATAGCGATGCGGTTGCCCAAGATGAGGTAGCAATCGGTAAGACAGTAACAATCCAAGAAGTCGGTGAAGACGAAGAAGAGGTCTACATCATCGTCGGTTCTGCAGGTGCAGATGCTTTTGCTGGTAAAGTCTCAAATGAAAGTCCGATTGGCCGTGCTTTGATTGGCAAGAAGACTGGCGATACTGCAACGATTGAAACACCAGTTGGTAGCTATGATGTCAAAATCTTAAAGGTTGAAAAAACAGCCTAAATAGGATAAAAAAGGAGTAGTGAAGGCCTTGCCTTGCTCAACTCCTTTTTGGTTTTTTGGATAAATAGGAGACAATATGAGTTCAAATAAGAAGAAAAATAAAATGGAGCGTGGATTAACCAATCGCCATGTTCAGGTGATGGCCATTGCGGGAACAATCGGAACTGGACTTTTCCTAGGTGCTGGTCGCTCTATCAGCCTTACAGGACCTTCCATCATCCTGATTTACATGATCACAGGAGCCTTTATGTTTTTGATGATGAGGGCTGTTGGGGAGATGCTGTATCAAGATCCAGAACAACATACCTTTATCAACTTTATCACCCGTCATTTGGGGAAAGGCTGGGGATATTTCTCAGTTTGGTCTTATTGGTTGTCAGTTGTCTTTATCGGTATGGCAGAAATCACTGCCATCTCAGACTATGTCCGCTTCTGGTTCCCTACCTGGCCTAGCTGGATGATTCAGCTTGTCTTTTTAACGATTTTGGCTTTGGTCAACCTGATTGCAGTTAAGCTCTTTGGAGAAGTCGAGTTTTGGTTTGCTATGGTCAAGATTGTGGCGATTTTAGCCATGATTGCCACTGGGGTCTTTATGGTTTTGACGGGCTTTAAGACACCTCATGGTGTTGCAAGTTTGGCAAATATCAGCGACCAGTTCTCTCTTTTTCCAAACGGAGTTATGAACTTTGTCATGGCCTTTCAAATGGTATTTTTTGCCTATCTGATGATTGAGTTTATTGGGGTGACAACTTCTGAAACAAAGAACCCTCGTCAGGTCTTGCCCAAAGCTGTTAAGGAAATTCCTCTCAGAATTATCTTCTTCTATGGGGGAGCTCTCATTGCGATTATGGCCATTATTCCTTGGTCTTATCTTAATTCTTCAGATTCTCCATTTGTAACGGTTTTTGAACTGGCGGGGATCAAGTGGGCAGCAGCTCTAATCAACTTTGTTGTCTTGACATCAGCGGCGTCTGCTCTTAACTCAACTCTCTACTCAACAGGGAGACACTTATATCAGATTGCCCATGATTCGCCCAATCGTTTCTTAAAGGTCATCAAGGTCGATACCCTTTCTCGCCACAATGTTCCACAAAATGCCATTATCGCCTCAGCGATCTTGATTGCTCTAGCTGCCTTTATCAACGTGTTACCAGGTGTTTCAGATGCCTTTGCTTTGATAACAGCATCCTCATCAGGTGTTTACATCGCGATTTATATCTTGATTATGGTGGCTCATCTAAAATACCGCAAGTCACAAGATTTCATGGCTGATGGCTACCTCATGCCTCAGTATCGCTTGCTTAATCCCCTAACCATTCTCTTTTTTGTCTTTGTTTTTGTGACTCTCTTTTTGCAAGAGTCCACTTTCATGGGGGCAGTTGGTTCTGCTATCTGGATCCTTATTTTTGGGATTTATAGTCAGTGGAAATTTAGAAAATAAATCATGAACTCATCAACTCTGCTTGGTGAGTTTTTCTAGTTTGACAGTCTATTGAAATAGGATTATAATCAAGCTGTAGCAGTTTATTAGGAGGTTTGAATGCACGTTAGATTGGAAAATAAGGAATCACATAAAGCGCAAGAAATCGCGAATCAAATTCGTGCTTATAATCGTTCCAAAAGAGAAGAGGCTGAAAGCGAGCCACTGAATCTTTATGTTGAAGACGAAATGGGCAATCTCATGGCGGGCTTAGTAGCTGAGACTTTCGGAAATTGGTTGGAAATCGAATATTTATTTGTGAAAGAGGAATTGAGGGGACAAGGAATTGGTTCAAAACTATTGGAGCGAGCAGAAAATGAAGCCAAGAATCGAAACTGTCGTTTTGCTTTTGTCAACACTTACCAGTTTCAAGCGCCAGATTTTTATCTAAGTCATGGCTACAAGGAAGTTTTTGCCTTGCAAGACTATCCCTACACAGGACAAAGATACTATTACCAAAAGGATTTGTGATCTAGACTTCTTTCCTTTGAAGAGGAGCTTAGCTAAGTAGCAAAAATAACGAATACTCTTTATCATGTAAGATGGTAGAGAGTTTTTTTGTTAATAAAATATTACAAAATGACATTTATATATTGCATTAAGTTAGATATATGGTATAATGTATTTGAGAAAAGGAGCGCAACTTTTTAAAAATTATAAGGAGGAATCAAGTGGCTAAAAATTTAAAGCTAAAACTAGCTCGTGTGGAACTTGATATGACACAGGGGGATTTGGCAGAGGCTGTTGGTGTTACTAGGCAGACTATAGGCTTGATAGAAGCAGGGAAATATAATCCTAGTCTTTCCCTTTGCCAGTCTATTTGCAGATGCTTAGGCAAAACTTTGGATCAATTATTTTGGGAGGAAGAAGATGAAAAATAGAAAAAAACTTGTGATCAAAGATGAACGTACGGAAAAATTGGACGGAAACATTTCAGGAGAAATTCTCTTGGGAATGTGCTTATTTTTGGCACTGGAAATTTTTGCCAAAGTTTATATTTTCAATTTAACACTTTTGTCCTATTTACCAGAATTACTTTTATTGATTGGAGTCGGTTTGTATGCTATTATTCGCCGCATGTATGTAGGAATTGACATTCGAGATATTGTTGAGAATACTGGAAAAGAAAGAATTTTATCTGCTTTGGGATTTTCTATAGTGATTTTATTGATTGATATCGTAGGCAATCGCGAGGAACTGGTCAATCTATTGACTTGGAAGTACTCCCTAAAAGTGGTTCTAGCAGTTATCATCTATCTCGTTGGGAGTTTTTCTATGGATAGAGTTATCCTATACTTGAATCGCAGAAATCAGCAAGTTTGGGAGGAAGAAGATGAAAAATAGATTTTTTTATTATCAATTACTAGACGAAAGAGAAGAACAACTGATTAACAAAGCTGGGACAGAGTCTTTTAATGTGTTTATCGGGCTCATTCTGCTAAGTTATTTGGTGGCTGTATTAGCACCTGCTCTTTTTAATTCTAATATTCTTCTGGTTACCCTTCTTTTAGGAATTTCCTTCTTTTTCAATCGTGCACGACAACTTGGAGTGACCTACTATAGTCGTTTTCATTTTACGATTGTAGGGTGTTTGCTGGTAACTCTCGCTATTACGACTCTCTTGATGTTGGAGAATTATCAATTCAATATCGAAATTTATCAGCACAATCCTTTGAACGTTAAATACTTGTCTGCTTGGGTCATTACTTATCTGATTTACCTTCCTTGGGTTTTTATCGGCAATCTCGGCCTTAAAAGTTATGGTGAATGGGCTCAAAAAAAGTTTGAGCAAGATATGGATGAACTGGAGAATGGAGAATAGCTTGTTAGCTTTTTATCAATCTCAGTAAAATGTGTTATAATAGTACTAATTTATCGGATGGTGTGAAAGTGGTAGAATACGTTCATACCTTTGTAAAGTAGGAAGAAGGAAAACAGATGTATCCAGATGATAGTTTGACATTGCACACGGACTTGTACCAGATTAACATGATGCAAGTTTACTTTGACCAAGGAATTCACAATAAAAAGGCGGTCTTTGAAGTTTATTTCCGTCAGCAACCGTTTAATAACGGCTATGCGGTTTTTGCTGGCTTGGAAAGAATTGTACATTATCTTGAAGACTTACGCTTTTCAGATAGCGATATTGCCTACTTGGAGTCGCTTGGCTATCGTGGAGAATTCTTGGATTACCTACGAAATCTCAAGTTAGAACTAACGGTTCGTTCTGCTCAGGAAGGGGACTTGGTCTTTGCCAATGAACCGATTGTACAGGTTGAAGGCCCTCTTGCCCAATGTCAATTGGTCGAAACGGCTCTCTTAAACATCGTTAACTTTCAAACCTTGATAGCGACCAAGGCAGCACGTATTCGTTCAGTCATTGAAGATGAGCCTTTGATGGAATTCGGGACACGTCGTGCGCAAGAAATGGATGCGGCTATCTGGGGAACACGCGCAGCTGTGATTGGTGGCGCCAATGGTACTAGTAATGTGCGAGCAGGGAAACTCTTTGGCATTCCTGTCTTGGGTACTCATGCTCATGCCTTGGTACAGGTTTATGGAAACGACTATAAGGCCTTCAAGGCCTATGCTTCAACCCATCGTGACTGTGTCTTTCTAGTAGATACTTATGATACGTTGCGTATCGGTGTGCCGGCTGCTATTCAGGTAGCTCGTGAACTGGGAGACAAGATTAATTTTAAAGGCGTTCGTATCGACTCAGGGGATATAGCCTATATTTCCAAGAAAGTTCGCCAACAGTTAGATGAGGCTGGATATCCAGATGCCAAAATTTACGCTTCCAATGACCTAGATGAAAATACCATCCTTAACCTCAAAATGCAACACGCTAAGATTGATGTTTGGGGGGTGGGTACCAAGCTGATTACAGCCTATGATCAGCCAGCCCTTGGAGCGGTTTATAAGATTGTGGCTATCGAAGATGAAACTGGTAAGATGCGCAATACCATCAAGCTTTCAAGCAATGCTGAAAAAGTATCGACCCCAGGTAAGAAGCAGGTATGGCGCATTACTAGTCGTGAAAAAGGTAAGTCAGAAGGTGACTACATCACCTATGACGGTGTGGATGTTGCCAGCATGACAGAAATCAAAATGTTCCATCCGACCTATACTTACATTAAGAAGACCGTTCGAAACTTTGATGCTGTTCCTCTCTTGGTGGATATCTTTAAAGAAGGAACATTAGTTTACGATTTGCCTAGTTTGACTGACATTCAAGCCTATGCTCGTAAGGAATTTGACAAACTTTGGGATGAGTACAAACGGGTACTCAATCCGCAACACTATCCAGTGGATCTGGCGCGTGATATTTGGCAGGACAAAATGGACTTGATTGACAAGATGCGCAAAGAAGCTCTTGGTGAAGGAGAAGAAGAATGAGTTTGCAAGAGACCATTATCCAGCAACTGGGCGTCAAACCAGTGATTGATGCCCAGGAAGAAATTCGTCGTTCGATTGATTTCTTAAAGAGATACTTGAAAAAACACCCTTTCCTTAAAACCTTTGTATTAGGGATTTCTGGGGGACAAGACTCAACCTTAGCAGGACGTTTGGCGCAATTAGCTATGGAAGAAATGCGAGCTGAGACAGGAGATGACAGCTATCAATTTATCGCTGTCCGCCTGCCATATGGTGTGCAAGCTGATGAAGCAGATGCACAAAAAGCTCTCGCTTTCATACAGCCAGATGTCAGTCTAGTTGTAAATATCAAGGAATCTGTTGATGCTATGGCCTTAGCGATAGAAGCTACAGGCAGTCCAATGACGGATTTTAACAAAGGAAACATCAAGGCTCGTAGCCGTATGATCGCTCAATATGCCCTTGCTGGAGCACATAGCGGAGCTGTTATTGGGACAGACCACGCCGCGGAAAACATCACAGGTTTCTTTACCAAGTTTGGTGACGGTGGTGCGGATATTCTCCCTCTTTACCGACTCAATAAACGCCAAGGAAAACAACTCTTGCAGGAACTTGGTGCAGACCCAGCCCTTTATGAAAAAATCCCAACAGCAGATTTGGAAGAAGAAAAACCAGGTATTGCAGATGAAGTCGCCCTCGGAGTCACTTACAATGAAATTGACGACTACCTTGAAGGAAAAACAATCAGCCCAGAAGTCCAAGCGACTATCGAAAACTGGTGGCACAAAGGCCAACACAAACGCCACCTACCAATTACCGTCTTTGATGACTTTTGGGAGTAAAAACCTCCAGTGGAGATTTTTACCCTGAGCCTGGAAATGAGAAAGCGAGGCAGATTCGGTAACTCGAAGAGTTCGATTTCGTTGTCTCACCCCCGCAACGATGACTAGGTTTGAAAAAGCTTGGTAAAGCGCATTTCAAACCAGACAGCGACTGCGTCAAGTAACTAGATGAAAAACTTGTTTTCTAGCTGTTACTGAGTATAGTCTTTTTACCCTGAGCCTAGAAATAAGAAAGCGAAGATGGTCCGGGGACTTTTTTAGCTTGAGCCTTAAGCTTAGAAAGCGAGGTAACATTATGAAAGCAATCGGTACGCAAATGTTACAGACAGAACGTTTGATTTTGAGAAGATTTGTGGAGAGTGATGCGGAAGCCATGTTTCAAAATTGGGCTTCGTCTGCTGAGAATCTGACCTATGTCACCTGGGATCCTCATCCTGATGTTGAGGTGACTCGGAACTCGATTCGAAATTGGGTTGCATCCTATCCCAATCCCAACTATTACAAATGGGCCATTTGTCTCAAAGAAAATCCTGAGCAAGTGATAGGAGATATCAGCATCGTTGAGATGAATGAGAAAGATTCAAGTTGTGAAATTGGCTATATTTTAGGAAAAAACTATTGGGGTCGTGGTATGATGACAGAGGCCTTGAAAGCTGTGTTAGACTTTTGTTTTACCCAAGCAGGATTTCAAAAGGTCAGAGCAAGATATGCCAGTCTCAACCCGGCTTCAGGCCGTGTGATGGAAAAAGCGGGAATGTCTTATCTAAAAACCATTGCCAATGGTGTAGAGAGAGAAGACTACGTTGCGGACCTTATTTATTACCAGATAAGCAGAAAAGACAGATGATTTTCTTTTCTGTTTCTATCAAAGTCAGACCTTGTCTGGCTTTTTTTGTGCCAGATTTCTAAATAAACTGATTAAATTCCTATTTTTCCCTATCATTGTCCCTGTTTTTTCTGGAGTTTTGGAGCTATAATAGTCCTATCAAATCAAAGAATGGAGGAAGGCAATGGACAATGTAATCTTTTTTATCAGTGTTTTTCTTGCTGGAATTCTTTCCTTCTTTTCTCCTTGTATCTTACCCTTGTTGCCAGTCTATGCAGGAGTCTTATTGGATGATAAGAATGATGCTCAGGATTCTAGCGGAAAATTTTCAATCTCACTTGTAAGTTTATTGCGAACTCTGGCCTTTATAGCGGGGATTTCCTTTGTTTTTATCTTACTGGGTTATGGAGCTGGTTTTTTAGGCAATTTGCTGTATGCTTCTTGGTTTCAGTATGTGACGGGTACGGTTATCATTCTCTTGGGCTTGCACCAGATGGAAGTTTTACATTTGCAGGGACTCTACAAGGAAAGAAGGCTACAATTAAAGAGACAGGGGCAAAAGGGTAACGGCTATAGTCAGGCATTTTTACTGGGGTTGACCTTTAGTTTTGCTTGGACGCCGTGTGTGGGGCCAGTTCTGGGCTCTGTTTTGGCTTTGGCGGCTTCAGGTGGTTCAGGAGCTTGGCAGGGAGCTGGTCTCATGTTGGTTTACACGCTGGGATTGGCGCTACCATTTTTAGTCCTAGCTCTCGCCTCCAGCTATGTTTTGAAACATTTCCGAAAACTCCATCCTTATCTCGGAACCCTCAAAAAAGTAGGTGGTTTCCTCATTATCGTGATGGGAATCTTGGTTCTTTTGGGAAATGCTTCCATTTTGACTACATTATTTGAATAGAGAGGAAAAAGAAATGAAAAAATGGCAAACATGTCTCCTTGGAGTAGGCTCAATCTGTTGCTTGGCAGCCTGTTCGGCTAAAAACATGGCAGACGAGTCTACTATGAAGGAGCAAACCAAAACAGAACAAGTTAGTTCGAAAACTGCGACTAAAGGTCAGGAAGTCGCTGATTTTGAACTGACAGGTGTAGATGGCAAGACCTATCGTTTGTCTGATTACAAGGGCAAGAAAGTCTATCTTAAATTCTGGGCTTCTTGGTGTTCCATCTGTCTAGCCAGCCTTCCAGATACGGATGAAATCGCTAAGGATGCTGGTGATGACTATGTAGTTTTGACAGTGGTGTCTCCAGGACACAAAGGTGAACAAGCAGAAGCGGACTTTAAGAATTGGTACAAGGGATTGGATTATAAAAATTTTCCAGTTTTAATTGATCCATCAGGTAAACTCTTGGAAAGTTATGGTGTCCGTTCTTATCCGACTCAAGCCTTTATAGACAAGGAAGGCAAGCTGGTCAAAACGCAACCAGGTTTTATGGATAAGGATATGATTTTAAAAGAATTGAAAGAAATGGGGTAGAGAAAGGCTATGAATGATAAAGTAAAACTTTTTGTCTTGGCAGGGGTCATTCTCCTAGCCCTAACCGGTTTCTATTTTCTATTGATGCGAAATGCTGGGCAGACAGATAGCTCGCAAATTGAGAAAGCATCCGTTAGTCAAGGAGGAAAAACAGTGAAAAAAACAGAAATTAGTAAAGACGCAGACTTGCACGAAATTTATCTAGCTGGGGGATGTTTCTGGGGAGTGGAGGAATACTTCTCACGCGTGCCTGGAGTGACAGATGCCGTTTCAGGCTATGCAAATGGTAGAGGGGAAACAACCAAGTACGAATTGATTAACCAAACAGGACATGCAGAGACTGTTCATGTCACCTATGATGCTAATCAAATTTCTCTTAAAGAAATCCTGCTTCATTACTTCCGCATTATCAATCCAACCAGCAAAAATAAACAAGGAAATGATGTGGGGACCCAGTACCGTACTGGTGTCTATTACACAGATGATAAGGATTTGGAAGTAATAAACCAAGTCTTTGATGAGGTGGCTAAGAAATACGACCAACCTCTGGCAGTTGAAAAGGAAAACTTGAAGAATTTTGTGGTGGCGGAGGATTATCACCAAGACTACCTCAAGAAAAATCCAAATGGCTACTGTCATATCAATGTTAATCAGGCTGCCTACCCTGTCATTGATGCCAGCAAATATCCTAAACCAAGTGATGAAGAATTGAAGAAGACCTTGTCACCTGAGGAGTATGCAGTTACCCAGAAAAATCAAACAGAACGAGCTTTTTCAAACCGCTATTGGGATAAATTTGAATCTGGTATCTATGTAGATGTAGCTACTGGCGAACCTCTCTTTTCATCAAAGGACAAGTTTGAGTCTGGTTGTGGCTGGCCTAGTTTCACCCAACCAATCAGTCCAGATGTTGCTACCTACAAAGAAGATAAGTCTTACAATATGACACGCATGGAAGTGAGAAGCCGAGTTGGAGATTCTCACCTTGGCCATGTCTTTACGGATGGACCAGAGGACAAGGGGGGCTTGCGCTACTGTATCAATAGTCTCTCTATCCGATTTATTCCAAAAGACCAAATGGCAGAAAAAGGTTATGCTTATTTACTAGATTATGTTGATTAAGAGGCTTTCCTAAGCAGGTAGAGGAGAATTTTGCTATACTGATACTAGTAAGTGACAAAGGAGCAGAGTATGACCTACACAATCTTAATCGTAGAAGATGAGTATCTGGTAAGACAAGGCTTGACCAAGCTGGTCAATGTAGCAGCCTACGATATGGAAATCATCGGTCAGGCTGAAAATGGAAGACAGGCTTGGGATTTGATTCAAAAGCAGGTGCCAGATATCATTTTAACCGATATCAACATGCCTCAGCTAAATGGCATCCAGTTGGCCAGTCTGGTCCGAGAAACCTATCCTCAGGTGCACCTAGTTTTTTTGACAGGTTACGATGATTTTGATTATGCCTTGTCTGCCGTCAAACTCGGTGTAGATGACTACTTGCTCAAACCCTTTTCTCGTCAGGATATTGAGGAAATGTTGGAGAAAATCAAGCAAAAACTAGACAAGGAAGAAAAAGAAGAGCAGTTACAAGATTTATTAACCGATAAGTTTGAGGGAAATATTGCTCAGAAAATCCAGTCCCATCTAGCTGACAGTCAGTTTAGTTTGAAGTCTTTGGCCAGTGACCTAGGTTTTAGTCCGACTTATTTGAGTTCCTTAATTAAGAAAGAGTTGGGCCTGCCTTTTCAGGATTACCTAGTGAGAGAGCGTGTTAAACAAGCCAAGCTCTTGCTTCTGACCACAGATTTAAAGATTTATGAGATCGCAGAGAAGGTTGGTTTTGAAGATATGAACTACTTTACCCAACGCTTTAAACAGATTGCAGGTGTGACACCTCGTCAGTTTAAGAAGGGAGAAGGTCGATGAAGCGTTCTTCTCTCCTAGTAAGAATGGTTATTTCCATCTTTCTGGTCTTTCTCATTCTCCTAGCTCTGGTTGGGACTTTCTACTATCAATCTAGTTCAGCAGCCATTGAGGCTACTATCGAGGGCAATAGCCAAACGACCATTAGCCAAACTAGCCACTTTATTCAGTTTTATATCAAAAAATTAGAAACCACCTCTACCAGTTTGACCCAGCAGACGGATGTTCTGGCCTATGCTGAAAATCCTAGTCAAGACCAGGTCAAGGGAATCCGAGATTTGTTTTTGACCATCTTAAAGGCTGACCAGGACTTGAAAACGGTGGTTTTGGTAACCAAGTCTGGTCAGGTCATTTCCACTGATGACAGTGTGCAGATGAAAACTTCCTCAGATATGATGGCTGAGGATTGGTACCAAAAGGCCATTCATCAGGGAGCTAAGCCAGTTTTGACACCAGCTCGTAAATCAGACAGTCAGTGGGTCATTTCTGTCACTCAGGAACTTGTTGATACAGAGGGGGGCAATCTTGGCGTGCTTCGTTTGGATATTTCCTACGAAACTCTGGAAGCCTATCTTAACCAACTCCAGTTGGGTCAGCAGGGTTTTGCCTTTATCATCAATGAAAAGCATGAATTTGTCTACCATCCTAAACGTACTGTCTATAGCTCAGCGAGTGAAATGGAGGCCATGAAACCCTACATCGAGACGGGGCAGGGCTATACGCTGGATCATCAATCCTACGTCAGTCAGGAACAGATTGCAGGGACTGATTGGACGGTTATAGGCGTGTCTTCGCTGGAGAAGCTAGACCAGGTTCGGAGTCAACTCATGTGGACCTTGCTTGCTGCTAGTGCCTTATCTCTTCTTGCCTGTCTCTGCTTGGTGTGGTTCAGTCTCAAACGCTGGATTGCGCCTTTGAAGGACCTGAGAGAAACCATGCTGAAAATTGCTTCTGGTACACAAAATCTTCGTGCTAAAGAAGCTGGTGCCTATGAACTGAGAGAAGTGACTCGCCAGTTCAATGCCATGTTGGATCAGATTGATCAGTTGATGGAAGATGTGCGCAGGCAGGAAGAAGCGACCCGGCAGTATGAACTTCAAGCACTGTCGAGCCAGATTAACCCCCATTTCCTCTATAATACTTTAGACACTATCATCTGGATGGCTGAGTTTCAGGATAGTCAGCGAGTGGTTCAGGTGACCAAGTCCTTGGCAACCTATTTCCGCTTGGCGCTCAATCAAGGAAAGGACTTGATTTGCCTGTCTGATGAAATCAATCATGTTCGCCAGTACCTCTTTATCCAGAAACAACGCTATGGTGATAAGCTGGAGTATGAAATTGCTGAAGATCCTGACTTTGATAATTTAGTCTTGCCTAAACTGGTGCTACAACCCCTTGTAGAAAATGCCCTTTATCATGGCATCAAGGAGAAAGATGGACAGGGACATATTAAAGTTTCCGTCCAGAAAAAGGATTCAGGGCTTGTCATCCGCATTGAGGATGATGGTGTTGGTTTCCAAGCTGCTGGCGATAGTAGTCAAAGTCAGCTCAAACGTGGGGGAGTTGGTCTTCAAAATGTCGACCAACGACTCAAACTTCATTTTGGAGAAAACTATCAGATGAAGATTGATTCTGTACCTTCAAAAGGGACGACGGTTGAAATATACATCAATAAAATTGAAACTAGTTAACTCCCAGTTCACTCTGGGAGTTTTACTATTAAAAATCAGAATGATTAGTTGGCCTTGATAAAATCCGTAAAAAAAGATATGATAGATAGTGACAAAAGAGGTATCAAGTATGAAGGAAAAAGACATTCAAAGAGCAACAAGCCAGATTGTAGAAGATGTAATAGACAAGGCTAATTTGAGGCAAGGAGCTATCTTTGTTTTGGGCCTTTCTTCTAGTGAGGTGATAGGTGGTCAGATTGGCAAGGAATCCAGTCAAGAAATTGGGGAAATCATTGTGAAGACCATTCTAGCTATCCTAGAGGCTAAAGGTATTCATCTAGCCGTTCAAGGTTGTGAACATGTCAATCGAGCCCTCGTCGTTGAACGTCAGGTGGCAGAGCAGTTTGGTCTTGAAATCGTCAGTGTCCTTCCTACACTTCATGCAGGAGGTTCGGGTCAGTTGGCAGCCTTCAAGTTTATGCGGGATCCAGTTGAGGTTGAATTTATTAAGGCCCATGCTGGATTGGATATCGGAGATACTGCGATTGGCATGCATGTCAAGCATGTTCAGGTTCCGATTCGCCCTCTTTTGAGAGAAATTGGGCATGCCCATGTAACGGCTCTTGCAAGTCGTCCCAAACTAATCGGAGGAGCGCGTGCGCAGTATCCTGAAGACTTCATAAGAAAGTCATAAGTGGGCTGAAAGTTATCGTAAGTTAGAGATATTTCAAGTATGTAGAGGTATAAGGTTGGAAAATTGTGTTTATATTATTTCAGGTCCCCCAGGCGTTGGAAAGAGCACCGTCAGCAAAGAGTTGGCCTATTCTTTTGACAAAAGTGCAGTTATAGAGGGCGACATGATTTACTTAATGATTAAAGGAGGTCTCGTAGCTCCTTGGGAAGATGATGGATTTTACATGGATTTATTCTGGGATAATATCATCAGTCTGACCAATAATTTCTTGGATCGTGGCGTTACTGTCGTGATAGAGTATGTCATATTTGAAGATCAACTGAAGAAAATTGCAGCCTTCTTAAAAGAAAAACGAATTAAGCTAAAATATTGTGTCCTAATGGCTCAAGAAGAAACCTTGAAAGATAGGGATTCTTCTCGAAAAGAAATTGAGAGAACGGGCGATTTATCAATCCAAGCAAGAAATGAGTTTCTAGCTAAAAATAGTGAGAAACATCATTTTCTATTCACGGATGATTTAGATGTCAAGGAAACGGTAAACATCATTAAAACTTCAAATCAATTTTTAATTTCTGAACAGTAAAAGACAGAGAGAGTAAGGGTATAGAAACTAAGACTCTCCCTGTTTTTTTGTTGGATTTTTGTTGTAAAGTGCTCCAAATAAGACCAGTTTTTACAAGAAGAAGGGGTACTATCTAATGGAGAATTGCCAAAAGTAGAAAAAGTAAGGTAGAGAATTTTTTTCGTTATAGAAATCAGTAAACAAAGCTGGATTTAGCTGTTCTAGGTCGGCTTTTTTGTGCTATACTTAAGATATGCATAGAAAAACAGTGATTGATTTTAGAGCTTTGGGGGAGAGATACACTTTTACCCAGCCGATTAAAGAGTTAAAAACGAGAGATTTAGCAGAAGTGGCGGATTTGCTAGCACAAGTGGAAAGCTACCAAGAGCAAGGCTATTATGTGGTGGGCTACGTTAGTTACGAGGCTGCACCTGCATTTGAGGAGAAATTAGCAGTTCATAAAGCTCCTTTACTGGGCGAGTATCTGCTATATTTTACAGTTCATGATAGGGTAGAAACATCGCCTATTCCTCTGACTTATGAGGAAGTAGATCTGCCTTCAAAGTGGCAAGAAGTAACATCTGCGACAGACTATGAAAAGGCGATTGCCCAGATTCACCATCATTTGCGTCAGGGGGATACCTACCAGGTCAACTACACTGTCCAACTCAAGCAAGACCTAAGTGCCAATCCCTTTGCCATCTACAATCGCATGGTGGTAGAACAGGAGGCGGGCTACAATGCCTATGTTGAACATGACGAGATGGCGGTGATTTCCATGAGCCCAGAGCTCTTTTTTGAGCAAAATGACCGTGAATTAACGACTCGCC
This sequence comes from Streptococcus sp. SO2, assembly GCF_030440025.1. The sequence continues at coordinate 345,351 of NZ_JAQFJH010000001.1, read as the reverse complement.
CAATGAAAGGAACAACCCAGCGGGGAGTGACTGACCAAGAAGACCTTGCCCAAGCTAGCTGGCTAGAACAGGATCCTAAAAATCGCTCTGAAAATATGATGATTGTGGATCTTTTGCGCAACGATATGAACCGTATTTCTGAGGTGGGGAGTGAGCACGTGGAGCGTCTTTGCCAAGTGGAGCAGTATTCGACTGTTTGGCAGATGACGTCGACCATCAAGAGTCAGTTACGACCGGATGTTGACCTAGTTGAAATCTTCCGTTCGCTCTTTCCATGTGGATCCATAACGGGAGCTCCCAAAATTGCGACCATGGAAATCATCAAGGACTTGGAGCCACAACCCAGAGGAGTCTACTGCGGAACGATTGGTCTCTTGCTTCCAAATGGGCGCCGGATTTTTAATGTCGCCATTCGAACTATTCAACTCTACAAGGGTCAAGCCATCTATGGAGTTGGAGGCGGGATTACTTGGGATAGCACCTGGGAGTCTGAATACCGTGAAGTTCATCAAAAGGCGGCTGTTCTCTATCGTAAACAAGCTCGTTTCAAACTGATTACAACTGGGAAAATCAGCCAGAAGCGTTTACCATTTGAAGATCAACATCTGGAAAGACTGACAAAGGCGAGTCGTTATTTTGCCTTTCCTTTTGATCCGGAAGACTTGAGACAAAAGATAGAGATGGAGTGTCAGGCCTGTGATTCCCACCAAGACTACCGTTTGCGAATAATCCTCAGCAAATCTGGAGAGATAGAACTCAGTCGCCAAATCTTAGCACCCCTCAGTCCAAGTTTCTGCAAAGCCAAACTTTGTCTGCAAGAAGCAGATTTGAATCAATCATTTACCTACTTCAAAACCACTCACAGACCGCACTTGAGCTTAGGGGAACAGGAAATCATTTACCATAATGTGGTAGGAGAGCTATTAGAAACCTCTATTGGAAATCTGGTCTTAAAAATTAATGGTAAGCTCTACACACCGCCTATCAGTCTAGGGATTTTGCCAGGAATTTACCGCCAGCATTTGCTGGAAAGAGGACAGGTAGAGGAAAAAGTTCTGACTTTGGCAGACTTGAACCAAGCAGAAGCTATCTATGGCTGTAACGCAGTCAGAGGTTTGTATGAGTTGGAAGTGAATCCTAAATGATTCTTTAAATTTAAAAACAACATGATAAATATGTTAAATAATTTGAATTGTTGAATTAAGTTTGATAAAATAAAAAGAAAACGATGTCCTTTTAAAGGAGGAAATGATGAAAAAAACTTTTCTTTTAAAAACTAGTCTAGCTAGTTTATCTGTTTTGACAATACTTGCTCAACCGACTTTTGCTAATGATACAATTCACTTTTCTAGTTGCACAGAAGCATGGCAAAATGGCTACTCTGATATTCATAGAGGAGAGCCTGGATATTCTTCTAGACTAGACAAAGATGGTGACGGAGTTGCCTGTGAACGCTCAAAAGCCCCTCGAGGTGTTTTTAAACCACGTCAATCTCATTCTCAATCTAGTCGAACAACTAGTGGTTGGGTGAATCGTGACGGTGCTTGGTATTACCTCAAATCCGACGGATCATATGTTACAAACAGCTGGCAAGGAAATTACTATCTCAAGTCCGATGGCAAGATGGCTAAAAATGAATGGCTTTATGACAACGTCTACCAAGGCTGGTATTACCTCAAATCAGATGGTACTTATGCAAAAAACAGCTGGCAAGGTAATTATTATCTCAAGTCAAATGGTAAGATGGCTAGTAGCGAGTGGGTGTATGATGGAGGTTACCAAGGCTGGTATTACCTCAAATCAGATGGTACTTATGCAAAAAACAGTTGGCAAGGAAATTACTATCTCAAGTCCGATGGTAAGATGGCTAAAAGCGAGTGGATTTATGATGGAGGCTACCAAGGATGGTATTACCTCAAATCTGATGGATCATATGCTAAAAGCAGTTGGCAAGGAAATTATTATCTCAAGTCCGATGGTAAGATGGCTAAAAGCGAGTGGATTTATGATGGAGGCTACCAAGGCTGGTATTATCTCAAATCTGACGGATCATATGCTAAAAGCAGTTGGCAAGGAAATTACTATCTCAAGTCCGATGGTAAGATGGCCAAGAATGAATGGGTTGATGGTGGACGTTACTTTGTAGGTTCTGATGGCTTATGGCAAAATCAGTCAGTTAGCCAGTCCAGCTCTAACCAGACTAAAACAGACTATGCAAATGCTCTTGAGAAAGCAAAAAATTACAATTCGTGGGCAAATATGTCTAAGAAGCGTTTGTACAAACAATTGACTTCTCAATATGGAGAAAAATTTACAAGTGATGCCGCACAATATGCCATCGATCATTTGAATGCAGACTATAAGGCAAATGCCTTAGCAAAGGCTAAAATTTACCAAAAACAATTTAATAAATCGAAAGATGCAATATACGATCAGTTGGTTTCGCCTTATGGTGAAGAATTTACTGAAGAAGAAGCTAACTATGCCATTCAACATTTGGGTGACTAATTATTTAGAATAACTATTTTAACACTGATTGATAAGTCAAGTGCAACAAAGTTGTTCCTCTAATTAAGAGAGTATCTTTAAAGCTGTTTGAGTGAGCTCAAACAGCTTTTTTGCGGACTATAGCCAAGTTCAAAATAGAAGCTTCTCCTATTGTCTTTCCACTCAGAACAGAATGGATTTTCCAATTTCAAAAAGGGGTTGGAGTTTATAGGTGTGAACAAAGGCATCTATGCTATGTCCCGTTGGTTTCTCTCCCATTACTTCTGTAAATTCTTTCAGAAAGTCGTCCAATAAACGATATAGTTTCAAATAATAGCTGGCTTCTCTAGCACACTGATAACAGTTATGGGTAGCATCTGCATAATGGTGTAGGTAATAGATTTTCTGCCCATTGACTTATTTCACTTATGTTATGGAACCACGATTCATTTTACGAGTAATAGTAGAGCAGTTTCCCCCAGTCTACGAGCAAACTCAGCAGGTTTGAGTCCTACGTTTAAATAAGCTTCAATTTCTAGTCGCTCAGCTTCAGATAAGTGCTTGTATAAGAATAATTAGTGGACATGTTCATCTTCTTTTATACTGTTTTTCGCAACTCTAGTATATCAGATGAACATGTCTTTTGTGTTGCACTTCATTTTAAAATAGGGCTTTCATAAATAGTTATTATTTGAGTGTAAAAAAAATTAAGTATATGGTATACTATAGGTATAAATCATTAAAAATAATGGAGATTTTTATGAAAAAATCAAAAAAATTTTTAGTAACCAGCTTAGCAACTGCAACACTGGGACTTATTTCATTTGCGGATACAACTGGAGACTTTCCTTTCTCGGCTCAGCATGTTTCTGCTCAAGAAAAGGATGCATCTAAAAATGGTAAGGTTGTAAAAGAGAATACAACTTCGGCGTCAAATCAAGCTGAGAAATCAAAAACACCAGCGCAAAATCCAGCTGAGAAACCAAAAACACCAGCACCGAAACCAGAACCAAAGCCAGCGCCGAAACCAGCTGAGAAACCGAAAACACCAGCTCAAAAACCTGCTGAGAAACCTAAAAATACAAGTCCTAAAGAGGATAAGTCCAAATCTACAGCTCAGTCTGGTTGGGTAGGCTCATCGTACTATGAAAATGGTACTAAAGTTACTAATAAGTGGATTTTTGATAAAAAAGCTAATTCTTATTTCTATCTAAATGCTTCGGGAAACTATGTCCAAAATGCTTGGGTAGGCAATTACTATCTTAAATCAGATGGTAAAATGGCTAAGAGTGAATGGATTTATGATAAAAACTATGGATCCTATTATTATCTAACCGCAGAAGGTAGCTACGCTCGAAACGCATGGGTAGGTAATTACTATCTAAAATCAGACGGGAAGAGAGCTAAAAATGAATGGATTTATGACAATAACTATGGGTCATACTATTATTTAACAGGAGAAGGCAGCTACGCTCGCAACACATGGGTAGGCAATTACTATCTTAAATCAGATGGTAAGATGGCTAAAGCTGAGTGGATTTATGACAAAAACTATGGATCCTATTATTATCTAACAGCAGAAGGCAGCTACGCTCGCAACAAATGGGTAGGTAATTACTATCTAAAATCAGATGGTAAGATGGCCAAAAATGAATGGGTAGATGGTGGTCGTTATTATGTAGGAGACGATGGTCTGTGGCAACCAAAACCAGCGCCAAAGCCAGCACCAAAACCAGCTGAGAAACCGAAAACGCCAGCACCAAAACCAGCTGAGAAACCGAAAACGCCAGCACCAAAACCAGCTGAGAAACCGAAAACGCCAGCACAAAAACCTGCTGAGAAACCAAAAACACCAGCACAAAAACCTGCTGAGAAACCAAAAACACCAGCACCAAAACCAGCTGAGAAACCGAAAACACCAGCACCGAAACCAGCTGAGAAACCGAAAACACCAGCACAAAAACCTGCTGAGAAACCAAAAACACCAGCACCAAAACCGACTGAAAAAGCTAAAGAAACAACTCCTAAACAGGATAAATCACAATCTAAAGTTCAGTCTGGCTGGGTAGGAAATTACTACCTCAAATCAGATGGAAAGAGAGCTAAAAATGAATGGGTAGATGGTGGTCGTTATTATGTTGATTCTGATGGAAAAAAGGTTAAAAGTGACTGGATTTATGATAAAAACTATGGTTCCTATTATTATCTAACAGCAGAAGGAAGCTCTGCTCGTAATAAATGGGTAGGTAGATATTATCTCAAATCAGATGGTAAGATGGCCAAGAATGAATGGGTAGATGGCGGTCGTTACTATGTGGGATCAGATGGTGAAATGGTTAGGGGCAAATGGGTAGATGGTGGCCGTTACTATGTAGGATACGATGGTGTGCGGCAACCAAAACCGGCAGATGGGAATCCATACTCAGCAGCTTTAAAGAAAGCAAAAGATTATAATTCGTTTTCACATATGTCAAAAAAAGCTCTCTATGAGCAATTAACGTGGCATGGTTTTTCAGGTTCAGCAGTGCAGTATGCCATCAATCACTTGAATGCAGATTACAAAGCAAATGCCTTAATTCAAGCAAGAAAGTATACCGATTTATCGAAGACAAAAATTTATGAGAGGCTAACTTCTCCTTGGATTGGAAGATTTACAAAAGAAGAAGCAAACTATGCCATTCAAAAACTAGATTTAGCACCAGAAGGAAGCATTGCCCGCAATAAATGGGTAGGATACTATTATTATAAATCAGATGGAAAGATAGCCAAGAATGAATGGGTAGATGGTGGCCGTTACTATGTGGGATCAGATGGTGAAATGGCTAGGGGCAAATGGGTAGATGGTGGCCGTTACTATGTAGGATACGATGGTGTGCGGCAACTAAAACCGGCAGATGGGAACCCGTACAATGCTGCTTTAAGTAAAGCGAAAAGTTATAATTCGTCTGTACATATGTCAAAAAAAGCTCTCTATGACCAATTAGCGTGGCATGGTTTTTCAAGTTCAGCAGTGCAGTATGCCATCGATCACTTGAATGCAGATTACAAAGCAAATGCCTTAATTCGAGCAAGAGAATACCGAAAGAATACCAATTTATCAAAGACAAAAATTTATGAGAGGCTAACTTCTCCTTGGAATGGACAATTTACAAAAGAAGAAGCAAACTATGCAATTCAACATTTAGGTGACTAATTTTTACAAATAGTGAAGCAAATGAGATGTTTTAATTTTGGCTTGTAGCCTGCAAACCTTTGCACAAAAGAGACGATTTTGTTATACTATATCTGTAAGCATTTTCAATTAAAAAGGAGAAGACGATGAGTCAAAAGATTATTGGGATTGACCTTGGTGGAACATCTATCAAGTTTGCAATTTTAACTCAAGAGGGAGAAATCCAAGAAAAATGGTCTATCAAGACTAATATTTTGGATGAAGGAAGCCATATCGTAGATGATATGATTGAGTCTATTCAACATCGTTTGGACTTGCTTGGATTGTCAGCCACAGACTTCCGAGGGATTGGGATGGGATCACCTGGTGTGGTTGACCGTGAAAAAGGAACTGTTATCGGTGCCTACAACCTCAACTGGAAAACCCTTCAACCAATTAAAGAAAAGATTGAAAAAGCCTTGGGGATTCCATTCTTCATTGATAATGATGCCAACGTAGCTGCTCTTGGTGAGCGTTGGATGGGGGCTGGTGAGAACCAACCGGATGTTGTCTTTATGACACTTGGTACAGGTGTTGGTGGCGGTATCGTGGCAGAAGGCAAATTGCTTCACGGTGTTGCTGGAGCGGCAGGTGAGCTTGGCCATATCACTGTTGACTTTGACCAACCAATCGCATGTACCTGTGGTAAAAAAGGCTGTCTTGAGACAGTTGCTTCTGCAACAGGGATTGTCAACTTGACTCGTCGATATGCAGATGAATACGAAGGCGATGCGGCCTTGAAACGCTTGATAGACGACGGTGAAGAAGTAACAGCAAAAACTGTCTTCGACCTTGCAAAAGAAGGGGACGACCTTGCCTTGATCGTTTACCGTAACTTCTCACGTTACTTGGGTATCGCTTGTGCTAATATCGGCTCCATCCTCAACCCTTCAACGATTGTTATCGGTGGTGGGGTGTCAGCTGCAGGAGAATTCCTTCTACAAGGTGTTCAAAAAGTCTACGACGAAAATACCTTCCCACAAGTACGCACATCTACTAAATTGGCTCTTGCAACTCTAGGAAATGACGCTGGAGTTATCGGAGCAGCATCACTTGTATTGCAATAAGATAATAAAAAGGGGAAAAACACTACTTTAAAGCCAGTGATTTTCCTCCTTTCTTTTTTTATGCTATACTAGTTAGGACAATAAATGAGGTGAGAGTAAATGACAAAAGCTGATACGATTTTTAAAGAGAATATTGAACGAATCCTCAAAGACGGTGTCTTTTCTGAGCAGGCTCGTCCCAAGTACAAGGATGGGACTGTTGCCAACTCCAAGTACATAACGGGTGCCTTTGCAGAGTATGATTTGTCAAAAGGTGAATTTCCCATCACAACCTTGCGACCCATTGCAATCAAATCCGCCATCAAGGAAGTACTCTGGATTTACCAAGATCAGTCTAATAGCCTAGAAGTGTTAAACAGTAAGTACAATGTTCACTACTGGAATGACTGGGAAGTGGGAGATACGGGAACCATCGGTGAACGCTATGGGGCGGTCGTTAAGAAACACGATATCATTAATAAGATTCTCAAGCAGTTGGAAGCCAATCCCTGGAACCGCCGCAATATCATCTCACTCTGGGATTACCAAGCATTTGAGGAGACAGACGGCCTCCTTCCATGCGCCTTTCAGACCATGTTTGATGTCCGTCGCGTTGATGGGGAAATCTATCTGGATGCGACCTTGACCCAGCGCTCTAATGATATGCTGGTGGCTCACCATATCAATGCCATGCAGTATGTGGCTCTTCAAATGATGATTGCCAAGCATTTTGGCTGGAAGATTGGGAAGTTTTTCTATTTTATCAACAACCTCCATATCTATGATAATCAGTTTGAACAAGCTCAGGAATTGCTCCGTCGTGAGCCGTCAAACTGCCAACCTCGTTTGGTTTTAAATGTTCCTGATGGGACTAATTTCTTTGATATCAAAGCGGAAGACTTTGAGTTGGTTGACTATGATCCGGTCAAGCCACAACTGAAGTTTGATTTGGCTATTTAAGAAAATAAAAAGAAGTTGAGATTTCTCAACTTCTTTTGTTGCTTAATGTGATACGCGGCGGCGAGCTGCTTTTTTGCGGTTTTCTTCGATGAAAGCTGCTTTTTGCTCTTCTGGCTCAATCACTTTCTTTTTAATTGCGTATACTGCACCTGCAACGGCAGCGACAGTTCCTGCGACACCTGTTACAAGACCTTTAGCGAATCCTTTAGCCATGAGTCTTCCTCCTTTATCTTCTCGATCAGCCAGGCTCCCCAAGTGGTAGCATTTTTCTGACTGACCTTTTTGTGATATAATAATAGTAACGAAAAAATGGAAATTTTTCAAGGAAAAAAGATGAAAACAAAAATAATTGTGATTGTTGGACCGACTGCTGTTGGGAAGACAGCCCTTGCTATTGAAGTGGCCAAGCGCTTTGGTGGAGAGGTGGTTAGTGGTGACAGTCAGCAAGTATACAGAAGGCTAGATATTGGGACGGCCAAGGCTAGCCCAGAGGAGCAAGCTGCTGTTCCTCATCATTTGATTGATGTCAGAGAGGTGACCGAGTCTTACTCGGCTTTTGATTTTGTTTCAGAAGCTAAGAAGGCTATTGAGGATATTCAAAGCCGTGGCAAGCTAGCCATTATAGCTGGTGGAACTGGGCTTTATATTCAGAGCTTGCTGGAAGGCTACCATCTAGGTGGAGAGACACCTCATGAGGAGATATTAGCCTATCGAGCTAGTTTAGAGCCTTATTCAGATGAGGAATTAGTCCATCTCGTGAAGCAAGCAGGCCTTGAAATTCCCCAGTTTAACCGTCGTCGTGCCATGCGTGCCTTGGAAATTGCCCATTTTGGTAAGGATTTGAAAAATCAGGAAAGTCCTTATGAAGCTTTGATTATCTGCTTGGATGATGAACGCAGTCAGCTTTATGAACGTATCAACCGTCGAGTAGATCTGATGTTTGAGGCTGGACTTTTGGATGAGGCTAAGTGGCTCTTTGACCATTATCCAGATGTGCAGGCAGCCAAAGGCATTGGCTACAAGGAACTCTTTCCTTATTTCCGTGGGGAGCAAACTCTTGAGGAAGCCAGCGATAGTCTCAAACAGGCAACCCGCCGTTTTGCTAAGCGTCAGTTGACCTGGTTCCGTAATCGCATGCAGGTGACCTTTTATCAGATAGGAGAGCCTGGAGTTCAAAACCGCATTTTAAGCCAGATTGAGGAGTTTTTAAATGATTGAAACGGAGAAAAAAGAGGAACGTGTCCTACTCATCGGTGTGGAATTGCAGGGCATGGACAATTTTGACCTCTCCATGGAAGAATTGGCCAGTCTGGCTAAGACAGCTGGGGCCGTCGTTGTGGATAGCTACAGGCAAAAACGGGAAAAGTATGACTCCAAGACCTTTGTCGGCTCTGGTAAGTTGGAAGAGATTGCGCGGATGGTGGATGCAGAAGAAATTACCACAGTCATTGTCAATAACCGCTTAACTCCACGGCAAAATGTCAATCTAGAAGAAGTTCTCGGTGTCAAGGTCATAGACCGTATGCAGTTGATTCTGGATATCTTTGCCATGCGGGCTCGAAGCCATGAAGGAAAACTCCAAGTTCATTTGGCTCAGCTCAAGTATCTCTTGCCTCGCTTGGTTGGTCAGGGGATTATTCTCAGCCGTCAGGCAGGGGGAATTGGTTCCCGTGGTCCAGGTGAAAGCCAGCTGGAATTGAATCGTCGTAGTGTTCGTAATCAAATCACAGATATCGAGCGCCAGCTCAAGGTGGTAGAGAAAAATCGGGCAACAGTTAGAGAAAAACGTCTGGAGTCGAGTACCTTTAAGATTGGTTTGATTGGCTACACCAATGCTGGGAAATCAACCATCATGAACACCTTGACCAGCAAGACCCAGTATGAGGCTGACGAGCTCTTTGCGACCCTGGATGCGACAACTAAGAGTATCCATCTGGGGGGCAATCTTCAGGTTACCTTGACTGATACGGTTGGGTTTATCCAAGATTTGCCGACTGAATTGGTGTCCAGTTTCAAGTCAACCTTGGAAGAAAGCAAGCATGTGGACCTTCTGGTGCATGTCATTGATGCCAGCAATCCTTACCACGAGGAGCATGAAAAAACGGTTCTGTCTATCATGAAAGACTTGGATATGGAGGATATTCCTCGACTGACCCTTTACAATAAAGCGGATTTGGTGGAGGATTTCACGCCTACTCAAACGCCGTATGCCCTCATTTCTGCCAAGTCTGAGGATAGTCGTGAGAACTTGCAAGCATTGTTTTTGGAGAAGATCAAGGATATTTTTGAAGTCTTTACCCTGCGCGTGCCTTTTTCAAAATCCTACAAGATACATGATCTAGAAAGTGTAGCGATTCTGGAAGAGCGCGACTATCAAGATGATGGAGAAGTGATTACAGGCTACATTTCTGAGAAAAACAAATGGAGGTTAGAGGAATTTTATGACTGATATTAAAACTTTGGCTCTAAAGTATGGAGGTTATACAAGTCTGGATAAGGTCTATCTGGATCAACTTCTAGCTGGCAAAACAGAACAAGAGCAGTTGGCTCTCATCACACCTCCGCCGAGTGTCGTCAATGCTTACTTTGCTGAACTCTACCAGAAAAAGAGCCCTGAAGCTGCGACGGATTATTTTTCAGAACTCAGTCAGGAACTAAATCTCTACAATGTTGAACCAAGTTTCACCTTTGAAAATAAGCCTTTTATTCGTCTTAATTTATCTGGCAAATCCTTTGGCTTTTGCTATGAGAGTGAGGGCTTGGGGCGGATCTTCTCTGAAAATGAAGAGGAAATCTCGGATGACTTGCTTTTTGAGATTGCGCAAATTTTCCCTCATCAACTCGTCTTTGAAGAATCTGGAAAGATTTACATGAATCCTGTCGGAGATGAGGAAGTTGTTAGTGTGGAAAGTCTCACAGCCTTAACAGACTTGGAAATTTTAGCAGATGGTCGTAAACGTCTCAAAGGCTACAGCCAAGAGGATTTATTGCAAGAAGCTGCTGCTTTTTCTGGAAAGCGCTATTTCCGATCGGAAAACCGCACAGCCATGTTATATATTGATTAATTAGAAAGTATCGAATGGATATTCAATTTTTAGGAACAGGGGCCGGTCAGCCCTCTAAAGCTCGCAACGTTTCAAGTCTAGCATTGAAACTCTTGGACGAGATTAACGAAGTCTGGCTCTTTGACTGTGGAGAAGGAATGCAAAATCGTATTCTGGAAACCACAATTCGACCACGTAAGGTCAGCAAAATCTTTATCACTCACTTGCACGGAGATCACATCTTTGGATTGCCAGGATTTCTCTCTAGCCGTGCTTTTCAGGCTAATGAGGAGCAGACAGATTTGGACATTTATGGACCACAAGGGATCAAGTCATTTGTCTTAACCAGTCTACGTGTGTCGGGTTCTCGTCTGCCTTATCGCATTCATTTTCATGAGTTTGACCAAGATTCTCTAGGGAAAATCCTTGAGACCGATAAATTCACGGTGTATGCAGAGGAGCTGGACCACACTATTTTCTGTGTTGGCTATCGTGTCATGCAAAAGGACTTAGAAGGTACCTTGGATGCTGAAAGACTTAAGGCTGCTGGTGTTCCATTTGGCCCGCTTTTTGGAAAAATCAAAAACGGTCAGGACGTTGTTCTAGAAGACGGAACTGAAATCAAGGCAGCAGACTATATCTCAGCACCACGACCTGGTAAGATTATTACTATTCTGGGTGACACCCGAAAAGCTAATGCCAGTGTGCGTCTAGCTGTTAACGCTGATGTCCTTGTCCATGAGTCGACTTATGGCAAGGGAGATGAAAAAATTGCCCGCAACCACGGTCACTCAACCAATATGCAGGCAGCACAAGTAGCAGCAGAAGCCGGTGCTAAACGCCTCTTGCTCAATCATATCAGTGCTCGTTTCCTCTCAAAAGATATCAGTCAGCTCAAGAAAGATGCGGCAACTGTTTTTGAAAATGTCCATGTGGTCAAAGACTTGGAAGAAGTGGAAATTTAGAAGATTGAGAAAGGATAAGTATGCGCACCATCATCATCACTGGAGCAAGCGGTGGCTTAGCCCAAGAAATGGTCAAACTCTTGCCAAATGACCAACTCATCTTGCTAGGTAGAAACAAGGAAAAACTAGCCCAACTATATGGAAATCATCCTCATGTGGAATTAATTGAAATCGATATTACTGATGACTCAGCCCTGGAAGCACTAGTAGCTGACCTCTATCTCCGTTATGGCAAGATTGATGTCTTGATTAACAATGCTGGCTATGGAATTTTTGAAGATTTCAACAAGATCTCTGATCAAGACATTCACCAGATGTTTGAGGTCAATACCTTTGCCCTGATGAATCTGTCTCGTCGCTTTGCGGAGCGCATGAAGGAAAGTCGAAAAGGTCATATCATCAATATCGTCAGCATGGCAGGATTGATAGCGACTGGCAAGTCTAGTCTATATTCTGCGACCAAGTTTGCGGCCATTGGTTTTTCAAATGCTCTTCGCCTTGAGCTCATGCCCTATGGTGTCTATGTGACAACTGTTAATCCAGGACCTATCCGTACAGGATTTTTTGACCAGGCAGACCCAGATGGGACCTACCTCAAATCGGTCGACCGTTTTCTATTGGAACCAGATGCTGTCGCGCAAAAGATTGTTAAGACCATAGGCAAAAACAAACGTGAAATCAATCTTCCGCTCTTACTGAATCTAGCCCATAAGTTTTATACCCTCTTTCCCAAGTTAGCAGATAAGTTGGCTGGGGAAACCTTTAATTATAAGTGAAAAGGCTGTTCCCTTGAGGAATGGCTTTTTATTTTTTTCGGTTGCTAATTTGTAGAAAAATACCACATGATAAACAGGCAGTTTATAACGATTAAGCCCATTTAAGGTATAAATAGAGATAAGAAAGCAGAAAAGAGAGGATAAACTTCGAGTCTAACATAACTGAAAGTATATCTATAGCCGAAGCTTATGAAGTCAAGATAAAATAGGATTAAAAGAACTTGCCCTTTGTCAGATTGATTAGACTGTAAATTGGAGTTAGGAATATTCTTAGAATAGATGAAGAAAATAAAAAAAGTAAAAATGTTAAAATATCTTGACATTTTATCGATTTAGAGTATAATAAGAAATGTAAAGAGCTCTTGACATTATTACAAAAATTTGGAGGAACAAAGCCATGAAAAAGATGGATGAAATGGACAGAGATATTCAGTTGCGTTCTGAGGAGTGGGGCTATAAAACAGCGCTTTTGGGTTTATGTGCATGGACAGGATTTAATATCTATCAAGCACTTGTTGTTGGTGGCAAACTTGAAATGCTTCCTTGCTTAATTTTGATCTTATCTGTAAGTGTGCAAGGATTTGCTCAAACCGCAATAAAACGCAATATGATTGCTGGTGATGAAGAGTATAAAGAACCAAATAAACTTGTTCAAGGAGTCATTCTAGCAGTTGTCACTGTTATCGTAGTATTGGCTGTTGGCGTTTATTTTTTTCAGAAAGACTAATGCTGTATGAAAAATAACATCAAACAGTTAAGAAAGTCTGAGGGACTACGTCAGGAAGATATGGCAAGAATATTAGGCGTTAGTCGACAAACCATAATTGCTATAGAGAATGACAAGTACAATCCTACACTTGAACTAGCAATGAAAATTGCAAGGTTGCTACGACTACATGTTGAAGAAATTTTCATTTTAGAAGATTAAAGATATCAGATAGCTTTTATTTTAATCATCTGATTCGTAATGATGAGAGAGTTTTTCAGTTCATGGAAACTCTCTTTTTAAAGCTCAAAAAGAGTCTACTCAATTTTACCCTTGTCCATCTTATATATCTATCGTAAAACTGGTATAAAATTTGCAAATAAACAGCTAAAATAGTATACTAGTTCTGTTAATTATGAAAACGTTTGCTTTTTTGTTGATGATAGATTATTTAGGAGACAAATGATGGAATTAACAGCTATTTATCATAGACCAGAATCAGAGTATGCATATCTTTACAAGGAAGATCAGCTACATATCCGAATTAGAACCAAGATAAATGATGTCCAGAAGGTTATCTTACACTATGGAGATCCCTTTATTTTCATTGAGGATAAGTATGAAGCCAAGAAAGAAATGACCAAAGTAACCTCAGATGCCCTATTTGACTATTGGCAGATTACAGTCTCGGTTGATTTTTTACGCATTCAGTATCTCTTTGAACTCCTTGATAAAGAGGGTAAGGGTATTTTTATGTAGATAAGGAACATACTCAAGAAAACTTGGATGCTGAAGGAAATGGCTTTAAACTTCCTTATGTTCACGAAATTGATGGATGTCAGGTTCCTAGTTGGGTTTCAAATACCGTGTGGTATCAGATTTTCCCAGAACGCTTTGCTAATGGAAATCCTCATTTGACGTCAGATGGGAGCTACCTCAAGTCTGTTGACCGATTTCTCTTAGAACCAGATGTAGTCGCTAGAAAAATTGTCAAAATCATAGGAAAAAACAAACGGGAACTCAATCTCCCAGTTTTGTTGAATCTAGCCCATAAGTTTTATACCCTCTTTCCCAAGCTAGCTGATAAGTTGGCAGGGGGGATCTTTAATTATAAGTAAAAGGAGTTCCTTACAAAAGGAACTTTTTTTATAATATTGAACTGAGTGTCAAAAATTTGTTTGTTTTTGTTCTAAATCTACATTCACTTTTTTCGAATCTTCTACAAATTTTAGAAAAAACAATCAAAAATATGATTTTTGTGTTTAGGGTATTGAAATTTCCTATATTATTTTATAAAATAAGGGTAAAAGGCTATGAAAAAGTAATACGCTTACAAATAAATGGAAGCGGTTACTAAAGGAGGATTTTATGGAAAAAGGCCATTGGAATCGTAAAAGAGTCTACAGCATTCGTAAGTTTGCCGTAGGCGCTTGCTCTGTCATGATTGGAACCTGTGCGGTTCTATTTGGAGGAAGTGTCATTGGAGAATCACCAGTTTTCGCGGATGAAACTCCAATTACTCACACTGTTGAACAAGCAAAAGAGGAAAGTCCGGCAGTGGAGGAAAAAGAAAATCAAGCTGTAGCAGAGCACAAGGATGCTGCAAGTGTCGACCAAAGTCAAGCTGCTCCAATTGAAGCAAGCAAACCAGAGGTGAAAGAAGAGGAACCTGTAGCTCCAAAAGAGGAGAAAGCATCTCTAAAACCTGAAGAAACAGCTCCAAAGGTAGAATCTCAAGCTTCAAGTCAAGAAAAGCCTGTCAAGGAAGAGTTGAAAGCTGCGACAAATGAAGAAGTGAATCAAATGATTGAAGATAGAAAAGTGAATTTTAATCAAAATTGGCACTTTAAACTCAATGCGAATCCTAAAGAAGCTGTGAAATCAGATGCCGATGTATCAACATGGCAAAAATTGGATCTCCCACACGACTGGAGTATCTTTAACGATTTTGACCATCAGTCACCTGCCCAAAACGAGGGTGGACAGCTCAATGGTGGTGAAGCTTGGTATCGCAAGACCTTTAAACTTGATGAAAAAGATCTCAAGAAAAATGTTCGTGTGACCTTTGATGGTGTCTACATGGACTCTCAAGTCTATGTCAATGGCCAGTTAGTGGGGCATTATCCAAATGGTTATAACCAGTTCTCATACGATATCACAAAATATCTTCACAAAGATGGTCGTGAGAATGTGATTGCTGTCCATGCGGTTAACAAACAGCCAAGTAGCCGTTGGTACTCAGGTAGTGGTATCTACCGTGATGTGACCTTGCAAGTGACAGATAAGGTTCATGTTGAGAAAAATGGAACAACTATCTTAACACCAAAACTTGAACAACAGCAACATGGCAAGGTTGAAACTCATGTAGCCAGCAAGATTGTCAATACAGACGATAAAGACCATGAACTGGTGGCAGAGTATCAAATCGTTGAACGTGGTGGTCAGGCTGTAACAGGCTTGGTTCGTACAGCGAGCCGTACCTTGAAAGCACATGAGTCAACAAGTCTTGATGCGATTCTAGAAGTTGAACAACCAAAACTCTGGACAGTTTTAAATGACAAACCAGCCTTGTACGAATTGATTACGCGTGTTTACCGTGATGGTCAATTGGTGGATGCTAAGAAGGATCTGTTTGGTTACCGTTACTATCATTGGACTCCAAATGAAGGTTTCTCTTTGAATGGTGAACGCATTAAATTCCATGGTGTTTCCTTGCACCATGACCACGGAGCGCTTGGAGCAGAAGAAAACTATAAGGCAGAATACCGTCGTCTCAAACAAATGAAGGAGATGGGCGTTAACGCCATCCGTACAACTCATAACCCTGCAAGTCCACAGACTTTGCAAATCGCAGCAGAACTTGGTTTGCTGGTTCAGGAAGAGGCCTTTGATACTTGGTATGGTGGTAAGAAACCTTATGACTACGGACGTTTCTTTGAAAAAGACGCTACTCACCCAGAAGCTAGAAAAGGTGAAAAATGGTCTGACTATGATCTTCGTACCATGGTCGAAAGAGATAAAAACAACCCAGCTGTCTTCATGTGGTCTATAGGGAATGAAATCGGTGAAGCAGATGGAAAGGCTCACTCTCTTGCAACGGTTAAACGCTTAGTAAAAGTGATTAAAGATGTTGATACTACACGTTATGTTACCATGGGAGCAGATAAGTTCCGCTTTGGTGATGGTAGCGGTGATCATGAGAAAATTGCTAATGAACTGGATGCAGTTGGTTTCAACTATTCAGAAGACAACTACAAGAAACTTCGTGCGAAACATCCAAACTGGTTGATTTATGGTTCTGAAACATCTTCAGCTACCCGTACACGTGGAAGTTACTATCGCCCTGAACAGGAATTGAAACATAGTAACGGACCTGAGCGCCATTACGAACAGTCTGACTATGGTAATGACCGAGTTGGCTGGGGTAAAACGGCAACAGATTCATGGACCTTTGACCGTGACAACGCTGGCTATGCTGGACAGTTTATCTGGACAGGTACGGACTATATCGGTGAACCTACACCATGGCACAACCAAAACCAAACTCCCGTTAAGAGCTCTTACTTTGGTATCGTAGATACAGCAGGTATTCCAAAACATGACTTTTATCTCTACCAAAGCCAATGGGTTTCTGCCAAGAAGAAACCGATGGTACACCTTCTTCCTCACTGGAACTGGGAAAATAGAGAATTGGCATCGAAAGTTGAAGATTCAGACGGAAAAATCCCAGTTCGAGCTTACTCAAACGCTGCAAGTGTAGAATTGTTCTTAAATGGTCAATCTCTTGGAGTTAAGAAGTTCAACAAGAAACAAACCAGTGATGGCCGCACTTACCAAGAAGGTGCCAATGCTAAGGAACTCTATCTTGAATGGAAGGTTGCGTACCAACCAGGTACTTTAGAAGCTGTAGCTCGCGATGAAGCTGGAAAAGAAATTGCACGTGACAAGATCACGACGGCAGGTCAACCAGCAGGTGTTCGTCTCATCAAGGAAGAACACGCAATCGCAGCAGATGGAAAAGACTTGACCTACATCTACTACGAAATCGTAGATAGTGAAGGAAATGTGGTACCAACTGCCAATAATTTGGTTCGTTTCCAATTGCATGGACAAGGTCAACTGGTTGGTGTTGATAATGGGGAACAAGCCAGCCGTGAACGCTACAAGGCACAACCTGATGGTTCTTGGATCCGCAGAGCCTTTAACGGTAAAGGGGTTGCCATTGTTAAATCAACTGAGCAAGCAGGTAAATTCACTCTAACAGCCCATTCAGATCTCTTGAAATCTGGTCAAGTAACGGTCTTTACTGGTAAAAAAGAAGACCAAGAAAAGACCGTTCTCGGAACAGAAGTACCAAAAGTACGTACTGTTATTGAGAAAGAGCCAAAAATGCCGAAGACAGTCGGTTTTATCTACAGTGATGGCAGTCGTGAAAAACGTCCAGTAACTTGGTCTTCAGTTGATGTGAGCCAAGCAGGAGTTGTGACTGTTAAAGGTATGGCAGACGGACGCGAAGTTGAGGCCCGTGTCGAAATTCTAGCAATCGCAAATGAGCTTCCAACTGTTAAGCGTGTTGCTCCAGGAACAGACTTGAGCGCTGTTGATAAATACGTTTCTATTGCTGTTACGGATGGAAGCGTACAAGAATACGAAGTTGATAAGTGGGAGATTTCGGAAGCAGATAAAGCTAAACTGTCAGTTGCAGGATCACGTATTCAAATGACTGGCCAACTAGGAGGAGAAACCATTCATGCTACTCTTGTGGTAGAAGAAGGCAATCCTGTGGCACCTGCAGTACCAACTGTAACGGTTGGTGGCGAATCTGTCACTGGTCTTACTACTCAAAATCCAATGCAATATCGAACTCTTGCTTACGGTGCATCCTTGCCAGAAGTTGTAGCAAGTGCTGAAAATGCGGATGTTACTGTAGTCCAAGCAAGTGCAGCAAACGGCATGCGTGCAAGCATCTATGTTCAACCAAAAGATGGTGGACCTCTTCAAACCTATGCAATTCAATTCCTTGAAGAAGCACCGAAAATTGACCACTTGAGCCTACAAGTGGAGCAAGCTGACGGTCTTAAAGAAGACCAAACAGTGAAATTGTCTGTACTCGCTCACTATCAAGACGGAACACAAGCAGTTTTACCAGCTGATAAAGTAAACTTCTCTACAAGTGGTGAAGGGGAAGTCGCAGTTCGTAAAGGAATGCTTGAGTTACATAGGCCAGGAACAGTCACTCTCAAAGCAGAATATGAGGGGGCTAGAGGTCAAATCGATCTCACGATCCAAGCCAACACAGAGAAGAAGATTGCGCAATCTATTCGTCCAGTGAACGTAGTAACAGACTTGCATCAAGAACCAAGCCTTCCAGCAACAGTAACAGTTGAGTATGACAAAGGTTTCCCTAAAGCCCACAAAGTCACATGGCAAGCCATTCCAAAAGAAAAACTCGACTCCTATCAAACCTTTGAAGTTCTAGGTAAAGTTGAAGGTATTGACCTTGAGGCGCGTGCAAAAGTCTCTGTAGAAGGCATCGTTTCAGTTGAAGAAGTCAGTGTGACGACACCAATCGCAGAAGCACCACAATTACCAGAAAGTGTTCGTACCTACGATTCAAATGGTCACGTTTCATCAGCTAAGGTTACATGGGATACGATTCGTCCAGAGCAATACGCCAAGGAAGGTGTCTTTACAGTTAATGGTCGCCTAGAAGGTACGCAATTAACAACTAAACTTCATGTTCGCGTATCTGCTCAAACTGAGAAGGGGGCAAATATTTCTGACCAATGGACCGGATCAGAATTGCCACTTGCCTTTGCTTCAGACTCAAATCCAACTGATCCTGTTTCAAATGTCAACGATAAATTGATTTCCTTTAATGACCGCCCAGCTAACCGTTGGACAAACTGGAACCGTAGTAATCCAGAAGCTTCAGTTGGTGTCCTATTCGGAGATTCAGGTATTTTGAGCAAACGTTCAGTTGATAATCTAAGTGTCGGATTCCACGAAGACCACGGAGTTGGTGTACCGAAGTCTTATGTGATTGAATATTATGTCGGTAAGACCGTTCCAACAGCCCCTAAAAACCCTAGCTTTGTAGGTGAGGAAAACCATGCCTTTAACGATCCTGCAAACTGGAAAGAGGTAAGCAATCTCAAAGCACCAGCTCAATTAAAAGCTGGAGAAATGAATCATTTCAGCTTTGATAAAGTTGAAACCTATGCGGTTCGCATTCGTATGGTTCGACTTGATAGCAAGAAAGGAACGTCTATCACAGAAGTACAAATTTTTGCGAAACAAGTTGCGGCAGCTAAACAAGGACAAACGAGAATCCAAGTTGACGGTAAAGACTTAGCAAACTTCAACCCTGATTTGACAGACTACTACCTTGAGTCTGTAGATGGAAAAGTTCCTGCAGTAACAGCAAGTGTTAGCAACAATGGTCTCGCTACCGTAGTTCCAAGTGTTCGTGAAGGTGAGCCAGTCCGTGTCATCGCGAAAGCTGAAAATGGTGACATCCTAGGAGAATACCGTCTACACTTTACAAGCAATAAAGATTTGCTCTCTCGTAAACCAGTTGTCGCGGTCAAACAAGCACGTTTGGTACAAGTAGGTCAACCACTTGAATTGCCAACGAAGGTTCCGGTTTACTTCACAGGTAAAGACGGCTACGAAACAAAAGACTTGGCAGTTGAATGGGAAGAAGTTCCAGCAGAAAATCTGACAAAAGCAGGTCAATTTACTGTTCGAGGCCGTGTCCTTGGTAGCGACCTCGTTGCGGAATTCTCTGTACGAGTGACAGACAAACTTGGTGAGGCCCTCTCAGACAACCCTGACTATGATGAAAATAGTAACCAAGCCTTTGCCTCAGCAACTAATGATATTGACGACAGTTCTCATGACCGTGTTGACTATATCAATGATAGAGATCATTCTGAAAATCGTCGTTGGACAAACTGGTCTCCAACACCATCTTCTAATCCAGAAGTATCAGCGGGTGTGATCTTCCGTGAAAATGGTAAGATTGTAGAACGGACTGTTGCTCAAGCTAAACTTCACTTCTTTGCAGATAGTGGTACGGATTCACCATCTAAACTCGTTTTAGAACGCTATGTCGGTCCAGAGTTTGAAGTGCCAACCTACTATTCAAACTACCAAGCCTACGACGCAGACCATCCATTCAACAATCCAGAAAATTGGGAAGCTGTTCCTTATCGTGCGGATAAAGACATTGAAGCCGGTGATGAAATTAACGTTACCTTTAAAGCTGTGAAAGCCAAAGCCATGAGATGGCGTATGGAGCGCAAAGCGGATAAGAAGGGTGTTGCGATAATTGAGATGACCTTCCTTGCTCCAAGCGAATTGCCTCAAGAAAGCACTCAATCGAAGATTCTTGTAGATGGAAAAGAACTTCCTGATTTCGCTGAAAACCGTCAAGACTATCAAGTAACTTATAGCGGACAACGTCCAAAAGTTTCAGTTGAGGAAACAGACCAAGTTGCTTCAACAGTTGTAGATAGCGGAGACGATAGCCTTCCAGTACTTGTTCGTCTTGTTTCAGAAAGTGGAAAACAAGTCAAGGAATACCGTATCCAGTTGACCAAGGAAAAACCAATTTCTGAGAAGACAGTTGCTGGTGAACAAGAAGAACTTCCAAAACTCGAATTTGTTGAAAACGATTTGGCCTACAAGACAGTTGAGAAAAAGGATTCAACGCTGTATCTAGGAGAAACTCGTGTAGAACAAGAAGGAACAGTTGGTAAAGAACGTATCTTTACAGTGATTAATCCTGATGGAAGTAAGGAAGAAAAACTTCGCGAAGTGGTAGAGGCTCCGACAGACCGCATCGTCTTGGTCGGAACAAAACCAGGAACCTCTCTTCCAGAAGACGAAGTGAAGAACCTTGTCCTCGAAAGGCCCGAACTTGTAGTTGAAGAAGAAACCATCGACTTCAAGGTTCAGGAGCGTAAGTCTGATAAGTTGTATCTAGGAGAAACTCGTGTCCTCCAAGAAGGAAAACAAGGTGTCCGTCTTCACTTGATTGAAGTGGAAAATGGAAAACGTCAGCTTAAAGAAACTTACGATAAAGTCGTTGCTCAAGATCGTATTGTAGAAGTTGGTACTAAACCAGGAACTTCTCTTCCAGAAGATGAAGTGAAGAACCTCGTTCTTAATCTTCCAGAGCTTATCTCAGAAGAAGAAATCATTGATTTCAAAGTTCAGGAACAAAAGAATGACAAACTTCCAGCAGGTCAAACTCGCATCCTTCAAGAAGGAAGACAAGGTATCCGTGTTCACTTAATCGAAGTTGAAAATGGCAAGCGAACTGAAAAAGAAAGCTATGATAAAGTTATGGCTCAGAATCGCATCGTCGAAGTTGGTACAGCTGGTGAAACGACCAAACCAGTACCTCAAGAAGCAACAAAACCACAAGTATCAGAAAAAGCAGATACAAAAGAAATTGCTTCAAGTAAAGCTAATCAAGCTCAAAAAGAGCAGTTGCCAAATACAGGAAGTGCAGCAAGCCAAGCAGCAGTAGCAGCAGGTTTAGCTCTTCTCGGTTTGGGGGCAGGATTAGTCGCCACTAAAGGCAAAAAAGAAGATTAGAGGCACTAGCTAGAATATGAATCTAGCGGTGACTAAGAAAGACCAGGTTTTCCTGGTCTTTTTTATGACAGAAAAATCATTTAGTAATGTTGGCATAAACAATGCCATTCTAAAAGACGTATTTAAATAAGTGAAAATGCATTTTTAAAATAAAATGTGCAAAAAAATACTGTTTATCGTATTTGTTTTTAACTGGTATATACTGGCTTGTCAACGAGTAAATTTAAAGGAAAAGGATCATTTCTTAATAGAGAGAAAAAAATAAATTATTCTGTAAAAATTTGTTTGATAGTCCTAGCCTTTTTTTCGATAGTATGATAAAATGTGGTTGTAATGTAGTTAATACGGTTCATTTTTAAAAAGGTGAACGGTGATTAGTTGGGGACAATCAATTAGCTTACAATTACATTGTACATTTACAATTGAATATTATGAGAAAGGAAGATCACATGAACAAAAAAATAAGATCTTGGATTCAGATCGTTATTCTTTGTTTGGGAGTTATTCTCCAATCATTTGCTCCTCTGACGCAAGTACGTGCGGCAGAGTATAATGATGTTATCACTAGTGTAGGTGTTGAGAACAAATCTGGTGAAGCATTAACGCAAGGATTGGATATTTGGCAAGAATTCCGTCTTACTGCAGATTTTGTTTTGCCAGATAATACGGTGCATGAAGGTGATACAACAACACTTCAATTGCCATCAGAGATTGCATTTTCAAACTCTTCAGACATTGAATTACGAGATGCTTCTAACAATCTTGTAGCTACTGGTCGTTTAGATGCAGCTAGCAAAACAATTACTCTCACTTATACAAAATTTGTTGAGAATAATTCTGGCGTTAGGGGGAAATTCTTTGTCTATGTCCGAGTTGACCATGACGTTGTTTCAGAAGAAAAAGACGTTGATGTCAACATTACTGTAGGACATAGAGTTCTATTTGCAGGGAAAATCCGTTATAACGGCCCTCCAGGGAAATACGACTCTAAAATTGAAAAGAGTTCCTTCCAATTCAAGGATGACGAGAAAAATGTAATCCGTTATAACATTACTGTAAACCGCAATATGGCGAACTACAGTGATGTCACTATCAAAGATGCTTTCTCTTCTCCAAATATGACATTCCTACCAGATACTTTTCGAATTTACAAAGTAGATTGGAGTTGGAATAACGGAGACTGGAAATGGACTAATGCTCGGGATATGACCGAAACCTTTAAAAACCAACTAGTGGTAAATGCGAATGGTGATGGTTTCACCCTTCCTTTAGGAGATACTAATGGTTTTGGTTATATGATCGAGTATCGAGCTAAAGCGAATTATGATCTAGTCGATGGTGAGGAAATCACGAACGTAGCCAACATGAGCTACAATGGTAGTGAGAATGAACAATCAACAAGCACACGTACCTACCAGATTGCAGGTGGTGTTGCGGAAGGATATGTTTTCACCATTAAAATTCATAAGGTAGACGAAGCAGGCCAACCATTGCAAGGCGCAGTTTTTGAAGTAATTCGTGATCGTAACCAAGCTGTTGTTGGACGATTGACAACAGGTCCTGATGGTAACGCTAGTGTAGGCAAATTGTTGCGAGACAACTATACAATTCGTGAAGTAACGGCTCCTCTTGGCTATGACAAATTAACTGAAGATATTAAAATTTCTCCAGATGAGTTTGGTTCAGACAAATCAGTAGAACGTCGAATTGAAAATAAGAAGACACCTCCGAAGACTCCAATTGAAAAAGAGATTACTTTCAAAAAGGTGGATCCAAATGGAAAAGAAATTCCAGGAGCGGAACTGAAAATCTATAGTGGAGATACAGTCAATCTTGAAGAGGCACCTGTTGCAGACTGGACTACTGTAGCTGACACTTCTAAAGTGATTAAGCTGGCACCAGGGACCTACACTCTAAGAGAGTTCAATGCTCCAGAGGGATATCAAATTGTAGGAGATATTACTTATACTGTTAATGCTGACGGTTCTATCACTATTAAGAATAAGGGAGCTGATGACACTGTTCTTGCAGCTGGTCCAGTTCTGACTATTACCGATAAAGAGGATACTAGTCCAAAACCAATTACCTTCAGTAAGGTAAACCTTGGAGGAAATGAAATCCCAGGTGCACAGATTAAGATCTACAAGGGCGACAAGGCAGAAGGTACAGCCGTAGAAAGCTGGACTTCAACTGACCAACCTAAGCAACTGAATCTTGAACCAGGCATCTACACCTTCCATGAGGAAGCCGCTCCAACTGGTTACCTCAAAGTAACGGATATCACTTTCCAAGTTAAACCTAACGGTACTGTTGAAGTGACAAAAGTAGGTGAAAAAGATTCTAAAGGCGAAGACAATCGTGTTGTAGCCCAAGATTCAACTCTGACAGTTACTGATAAAGATGACGATGTAGCTCGTAAAATCACGTTCAGTAAAATTAGCCTTGGTGGGGTTGAAATCGCAGGTGCCCAAATCAAGATCTACAAGGGCGATAAGGCAGAAGGTACAGCTGTAGAAAGCTGGACATCCGAAGCTGGTAAATCTAAAGAATTGAGCTTAGCACCAGGTACATACACTTTCCATGAGGAAGCAGCCCCAACTGGTTACCTCAAAGTGACGGATATCACTTTTAAAGTTAACTATGACGGAACAGTTAAAGTTACCAATGTTGGTACCAAGGATGCTAAAGGTGAGGACAATACAGTTGTAACTGACGGTTCAACTATTAAAGTCACCGATAAAGACGATGACCTTCCACGTAAGATTACCTTCAGTAAGGTTAGCCTTGGTGGTACAGAAATCGCAGGTGCTCAAATCAAGATCTACAAGGGCGACAAGGCAGAAGGTACAGCCGTAGAAAGCTGGACTTCCGAAGCTGGTAAGTCTAAAGATCTCAACTTGGCTCCAGGCACTTACACCTTCCATGAGGAAGCCGCTCCAACCGGTTACCTCAAAGTAACGGACATCACTTTCCAAGTCAAAACTGACGGCACAGTGGCAGTGACCAACGTTGGTGAAAAAGACTCTAAGGGTGAAGAGAACAAGGTCGTAACCAACGGCTCAACTGTTACAGTAACGGATAAAGACGATGATAGTCCAAAAGCCATTACTTTCAGTAAAGTTAACCTTGGTGGTACAGAAATCGCAGGTGCTCAAATCAAGATCTACAAGGGCGACAAAGCAGAAGGTACAGCCGTAGAAAGCTGGACATCTGAAGCTGGTAAGTCTAAAGATCTCAACTTGGCTCCAGGCACTTACACCTTCCATGAGGAAGCAGCCCCAACTGGTTACCTCAAAGTAACGGACATCACTTTCCAAGTCAAACATGACGGCACAGTGGAAGTGACCAATGTTGGTGAAAAAGACTCTAAGGGTGAAGAAAACAAAGTTGCCACAAACGGTTCAACTGTAACTGTAACTGATAAAGATGATGACCTTCCACGTAAGATCACCTTCAGCAAGGTTAGCCTTGGTGGAACAGAAATCGCAGGCGCTCAAATCAAGATCTACAAGGGCGACAAGGCAGAAGGCACAGCTGTAGAAAGCTGGACATCTGAAGCTGGCAAGTCTAAAGACTTGAACTTGGCTCCAGGTACTTACACCTTCCATGAGAAAGCAGCTCCAACTGGTTACCTCAAAGTAACGGACATCACTTTCCAAGTCAAACATGACGGCACAGTGGAAGTGACAAATGTTGGTGAGAAAGACTCTAAAGGTGAAGAAAACAAAGTCGTAACCAACGGCTCAACAGTAACTGTAACCGATAAAGACGATGACCTTCCACGTAAGATTACCTTCAGCAAGGTTAGCCTTGGTGGAACAGAAATCGCAGGCGCTCAAATCAAGATCTACAAGGGCGACAAGGCAGAAGGCACAGCCGTAGAAAGCTGGACTTCAGAAGCTGGTAAGTCTAAAGATCTCAACTTGGCTCCAGGAACTTACACCTTCCATGAGGAAGCAGCCCCAACTGGATACTTAGCAGTAACAGATATTACATTCCAAGTCAAACATGACGGCACAGTGGAAGTGACAAATGTTGGTGAAAAAGACTCTAAAGGTGAAGAAAACAAAGTTGCCACAAACGGTTCAACTGTAACTGTAACTGATAAAGATGATGACCTTCCACGTAAGATTACCTTCAGCAAGGTTAGCCTTGGTGGAACAGAAATCGCAGGTGCAGAGATTAAGATCTACAAAGGCGACAAGGCAGAAGGTACAGCCGTAGAAAGCTGGACTTCAGAAGCTGGTAAGTCTAAAGAGCTCAACTTGGCTCCAGGTACTTACACCTTCCATGAGGAAGCAGCTCCAACTGGTTACCTCAAAGTAACGGACATCACTTTCCAAGTCAAAACTGACGGCACAGTGGCAGTGACCAACGTTGGTGAAAAAGACTCTAAGGGTGAAGAGAACAAGGTCGTAACCAACGGCTCAACTGTTACAGTAACGGATAAAGACGATGATAGTCCAAAAGCCATTACTTTCAGTAAAGTTAACCTTGGTGGTACAGAAATCGCAGGTGCTCAAATCAAGATCTACAAGGGCGACAAAGCAGAAGGTACAGCCGTAGAAAGCTGGACATCTGAAGCTGGTAAGTCTAAAGATCTCAACTTGGCTCCAGGCACTTACACCTTCCATGAGGAAGCAGCCCCAACTGGTTACCTCAAAGTAACGGACATCACTTTCCAAGTCAAACATGACGGCACAGTGGAAGTGACCAATGTTGGTGAAAAAGACTCTAAGGGTGAAGAAAACAAAGTTGCCACAAACGGTTCAACTGTAACTGTAACCGATAAAGACGATGACCTCCCACGTAAGATTACCTTCAGTAAGGTTAGCCTTGGTGGTACGGAAATCGCAGGCGCTCAAATCAAGATCTATAAGGGCGATAAGGCAGAAGGTACAGCTGTAGAAAGCTGGACTTCAGAAGCTGGTAAGTCTAAAGATCTCAACTTGGCTCCAGGAACTTACACCTTCCATGAGGAAGCAGCCCCAACAGGTTACCTCAAAGTAACGGACATCACTTTCCAAGTCAAACACGACGGCACAGTGGAAGTGACAAATGTTGGAGAAAAAGACTCTAAGGGTGAAGAAAACAAAGTTGCCACAAACGGTTCAACTGTAACTGTAACCGACAAAGACGACGACCTACCACGTAAGATTACCTTCAGCAAGGTTAGCCTTGGTGGAACAGAAATCGCAGGCGCTCAAATCAAGATCTACAAGGGCGATAAGGCAGAAGGCACAGCCGTAGAAAGCTGGACTTCAGAAGCTGGTAAGTCTAAAGATCTCAACTTGGCCCCAGGTACTTACACCTTCCATGAGGAAGCAGCCCCAACAGGTTACCTCAAAGTAACGGACATCACTTTCCAAGTCAAACATGACGGCACAGTGGAAGTGACAAATGTTGGTGAAAAAGACTCTAAGGGTGAAGAAAACAAAGTTGCCACAAACGGTTCAACTGTAACTGTAACCGATAAAGACGATGACCTCCCACGTAAGATTACCTTCAGTAAGGTTAGCCTTGGTGGTACGGAAATCGCAGGCGCTCAAATCAAGATCTATAAGGGCGATAAGGCAGAAGGTACAGCTGTAGAAAGCTGGACTTCAGAAGCTGGTAAGTCTAAAGATCTCAACTTGGCACCAGGTACTTACACCTTCCATGAGGAAGCAGCCCCAACAGGTTACCTCAAAGTAACGGACATCACTTTCCAAGTCAAACACGACGGCACAGTGGAAGTGACAAATGTTGGAGAAAAAGACTCTAAGGGTGAAGAAAACAAAGTCGTTACCAACGGCTCAACTGTAACTGTAACCGACAAAGACGACGACCTACCACGTAAGATTACCTTCAGCAAGGTAAATCTAGCAGGTGAAGAAATCGCGGGCGCAAAAATCCAAATTTTCCGTGGAGAAAAAGTTGCAGGTAGTCCTGTGGCTGAATGGACTTCAAAGGCCAATCAATCACATGTACTTGATTTGACTCCAGGAGTATATACTTTCCATGAAGAAGCCGCTCCAACTGGATACTTAGCAGTAACAGATATTACATTCCAAGTTAACTACGACGGAACTGTAACAGTGGTAAATGCTAGTGGAAATCAGGTTGAGTTTAAGGATGGTAAGTTAGTAGTAACGGACCAAACTGAACCAGAAAATCCTAACCTACCAAACACTGGAAGTGAATCTGGACAAGCTGCATTAGCAGCAGGTTTAGCTCTTCTAGCTTTAGGTGCAGGTCTTGTAGCAACTAAACGAAGAAAAGAAGACTAATCTCATTTAGTAGCCAATAAGTACAGTAAAGAAAGATCAGGGATAACCCCCTGGTCTTTTTTCTATGATTCTGAATAATAAAATATGCTAAATTAAACTATTTACCAGTATGGTGTATGACTATTGCTAAATCTCTTCTGATTTTTACTTATATAAAATAGTTTGGATAATTATTAAGGTGTATCAAACTTATAAATAAATGGAATGTTTTTGCAATGTTTCTTTCTGTTTGTTTAAAAGAGAAGTTGTTCATAAGTGTACACTATACTTAAAGAAACTTCGGTCTGATGAAAGAATTAGTTTTTATGGCAGTAATTTTACACTGTGTCAATATTTTCAAAAGGCAATAACCTCATAATATTACAAAAAAAGTTAATTTTGTTTTATAATGAAACTAAAGGAGGTTTCTATATTAAAAATAGAACAAATATGATAAATATTGCACTCACATATAGTTATGAAACATGTTAATATGATGTAATTGATTCAATAACCCTCATGGATTTCAACGAATTCGAAAGGAGATGAGTGTTGAGATTTTATAATCATAGTTTGTCGTTTTAATGTTTTCGGTAATTTAGAAAGGAAGATTATGAAGAACAAGAAATTTTGGTTACCCATCCTAACTTCTCTGGCTTGTTTGCTAGGGATAATCTTTGCTCCAAATTCAGTTCAAGCAAAGGAACTGAAGAACGTTATCAGTAATATTGGAATTTGGGAGGTTGATAATGGTAAGTTTATAAAACCGGATGCGAATGGTGTTTATACACTTTCTCCTGAGCATCATAACTACTCAAATTATAAATTCACTGTTGATTACGATTTGAGCGCCTATGATGGTAAATTAGAGGACGGTGATACCTTTACCTTTACTGTTCCGAGCCCTTTAACTGTTAGAAATGAAACTTTTGATTTAAAAGATAAGGAAACAGATCTCGTTATCGGAGAAACTCAAATTGTATCAAACGGGGATAATAATGGTGGTAAGGCGACTATTACATTAAAAAATCTGAAAACCTATCTTGAGAAAAAAGGTGGCTATCAAGTCCAAAACGTTAAAGGAAATTTCTTTGTTGGTTTTAGTTCTAAAAATGAATTAAGCAATGAAACGCTCCGTTTTGATAAGACGGAAACCATAAATGAAATCACCCATCAAATCAAGGTTAAAAAAGGTGATACGGCTGATTATTCTGAAGGAATCGGTCGAGCTAATTTCAATAAATATCATGGTTTGATTTACAAAGAGGATTGGACATCCAAGGCTCTAAATAAGAGTGGAAAATACTTACACAGCTGGTATGTTCGTGTTAATCCGAAACAAGCAGCCTATAATAAAATTGAAATTCATGACTGGGTAGATCCAAATGCTTCACCAATGCAGATGATCCCTGAAACATTTAGCGTCACGGCAGGTTGGTATGATCAATATTATTACTTTAAAGATGAAGTGGTTTTAGAAGCTGGTAAGGATTACCAAGTAAAATGGAATGATTCTTACACAGAATTTACTTTAACAATTAACAATGCATCTTCAATTCTTGCGAAGAACGGTAAACCAGCAGCATTTCGAATTAATTATAAAACAAGTGCTCCAGCTGATGGCACGCAAGTCCAAAACAATGCTGAAATGAAGGGTGATGACCAGATTCTAACATATGACGACTATAGTAATAAGACTGTCGTTAAGCAAATCGGAAACTCAGTCGTTGCTTCTGGTGGTACAATTCAGTTAGAAACTGGTTACCGTATCATTCTTTACAAGGTCGACGAGCTGACTCATGACCGTCTAAAAGGAGCAAAATTCAAGATTACTCCTCCGGCAGGAGCTACGGCTAAAGAGGAAATTGTAACGACAAATGATAACGGAATTGCTGAATCATCTATTTACTCAGAAAGTGATATCAAGAAAGGGAACTTTACGGTAACCGAAATTGAGGCTCCTGAGGGATATGAGTTGAATCCTACTCCATTTGAGATGACTGTTGGACAAGATGGAGCTATCAAAACAGTTACAAATAAACGTAGCAAAGCTAAAGTTAAGATTAAAGCTAATAAAAAACTTACAGGACGTGAGTTGAAGGCTGAAGAGTTTGAATTCACTTTAACAGACCAAGATGGTAAGGTGAAAGAAACTGTGAAGAATGACAAAGACGGAAACATTGCTTTCTCAGAATTGGAATTCGACAAAGCAGGGACTTATACCTTTAAAATTGCTGAAAAAGCTGGCAGTGATACAAGCATCAAGTACGACACTAAAACTGTTACGGCTACAGTTACTGTAGCGGACAAGGGTAAAGGTGCACTTGAAGCAACTGTTTCTTACGATGATGAAAAAGCTTTCGAGAATACTTACACTCCAGCAAAAACGGAAGTTCCTGTGAAGAAAGTATGGAAGGACGAGAACAACCAAGACGGTAAACGTCCAACTTCTGTCACAGTTAAATTGCTTGCAGATGGTCAAGATACTGGTAAAACACTTGAATTGACTGAAGCAAATGGTTGGGCTGGAAGCTTCAAAGACCTTGATGCTGATAAAGGCGGAACACCTATTAAGTACACAGTAGTAGAAGTAACTGTTGCTGGTTATACTTCTGAAATTACTGGTGATGCTGCATCAGGATTCACCATCACAAATAGCTATTCACCAGAAACAGTTGATGTAAAAGCAACTAAGAACTGGGATGACGCTAATAACCAAGACGGCAAACGTCCGACTAAGATTACAATCAATCTTTTAGCAGACGGTGAGAAAGTTGCATCGAAAGAGGTTCAAGCAGCTGCAGACGGAACATGGACTGCTACATTCGAAAAATTAGCAAAATATAAAGCTGGTAAAGAAATCAAATACACTGTAACAGAAGAAGCCGTAGCAGAATACGAAGCGACTATTACAGACTTTACCATCACAAACAAATATGCTCCTAAAGAAATTGACTACAAGGTAACAAAAGTATGGAACGATGCGAACAACCAAGACGGTAAACGTCCTGAGTCCGTAACGGTTCAACTTTATAAAAAAGTAGGAAATGCAGATCCAGTAGCTGTTGAAGGTAAGAAATTGACCTTAACAGCTAAGGAAAAGACTGATGATAACACTTGGGTAGCATCCTTCACCAATCTTCCACAATACGAAGCTGGAAAAGAAATCACCTATTCTATCAAGGAAGTGGATGTACCAGCTGGTTACGAAGCCTCTGTGACTGGTCAAGTAGTGACAAACACCTATAACCCAGAAACAGTTGTTCTTTCAGGAACTAAGGTGTGGAAAGATAACAACAACCAAGACGGTAAACGTACAAGATCTGTGAAAGTTCAAATTCTTAACGGCGAAAAAGTTGTTCAAGAAATTGAAGTTTCAGAAAAAACTGGCTGGAAGTTCGAATCTAAAAAACTTCCTAAGTATGAGAATGGTAAAGAAATCAAGTATACTGTCAAAGAAACTGCTATGACAGAATACAAAGCAACCATCACTACAGATAAGGATGGCAAGTATACCATTACCAACGAACATACTCCAGAAAAAACAGCTGTAAAAGGTCATAAGATCTGGAAAGATGAAGATAACAAAGATGGCATCCGTCCAGCATCTATCACCGTAAAACTTCTTGCAGATGGTAAGGAAACTGGTCAGACAGCTACAGTGTCAGAAACAAGTGGCTGGACTTATGAGTTTACAGGTCTTGATCGTTATCAAGAAGGTAAGGAGATTGCCTACACTGTTGAAGAAGTGAATGTTCCAGATGGTTATACAGCTTCAGTAGAAGGTTACAACATTACAAATACACACACTCCAGAAAAACCAACACCTGGCAAACCAAATGAACCAGGTAAGCCTAAAAAGGGTGGGGAATTACCTAATACAGGAAGCGAGTCTAACCAAGCGACTCTAGTAGCTGGAATCGCCCTTCTTGGATTGGGAACAGGATTCTTGGCAAGACGCAAAAAAGAAGATTAAGTTTTTTAAACGGTATCTTTCACGAAATTTTGCAAGGCAGTTTAAAAGTGGAAACAAGTGTCAATGGAAATTGGCACTTGTTTTTTTTGTAACTAACCCTGGTTCTACTACCGGATACAAGTGGATAGTTGCCACTTACTGAAAAGCTATTGTTTTTGCGATGAATTCCTCTATAATAGGTGACAAATAGAAAAGGAGATGTTGCATATGATTGAAACAAGATTACAAGATAAATTGAAGGCAGGTTTAGAGGTGGAAAATTTTCAAAAAGAAGGGGCTATCTATCTGTCTCTTAATCCTGATTATCTATCTGGAGATAATGCTAAATACATGACCATGTATAACCGTATGGCTCGCTGGTACGATATGAGTGAGAAATGGATAGGACCACTTCTCCACGGCAAAGCAATTGATAAGTTGAGAAGGGATCTGATGGAGGAAATAGAATGGAAAGATAATTTATCTGTTCTTTATGTCTCTATCGGGACTGGCCAAGACCTACGTTATATTCCTGATACAGTTGACCTGAAAAGTTTAGACTTTGTAGGGGTGGATATTTCTATCAGTATGCTAAAAAAATGCCAGAAATCTTGCGCTAAAAAGACCAATCTGCAACTTTTCCATGCTTGCGCGGAGGATCTACCCTTTGCGGATAATAGTTTTGACATTGTCTACCATATTGGCGGAATCAATTTTTTCAATGATAAGGCCAAGGCTATGCAGGAAATGCTACGAGTGGCGAAGCCAGGAACAAAAATTTTAATCGCAGATGAGACGGCTGACTATGTGGATCAGCAATATAAGAAAAATCATTTTAGTAAGGATTATTTCAAAGATGCTACTGTTGATTTGAGTGAAATTGAGAATGCTGTTCCAAGCGAAGTTAAGGAAAAGGAAATGAAACTTCTTTGGGATGGAAAATTCTACGCCTTAACATTTAGGAAATAAAAAAAGTATCTTGGTCGAGCTTAGAAAGTAAGTATGAAGATAAAAATATTCCCTTAGACAGCTGTCTGAGGGAATGTTTTTTATGGGAGCATCATCAATTCGACAATCATTGCTATGTAGATGATTAAGGTAAGGAGAAAACCAGCTCTCCAGAAAAACTTGATGAATTTAGGGTAATAAAAACTTCGTTTTTTGACAAGGAAAAAGACTACAAGGAGGATTGCTAGGAGAGAAAGTGCGACTCCAAGTCGCGGTAGAAAGTTGTGGGTAAAAGCTTTAGCAGTAATCAGATAGTACTCGAATACCAAAAGTGGAAAAGCGAGATCCGCGAAATTAAATCCTATTTTCCTAAGTCCGAAAAGCTTGGTGACAATAAAGCAAACCACCAAGGTTAATATCAATAATAAAATAGATGCTATTTTCATTAAAATCATACCCATATTGTATCATAAAAAAACGCTAAAGGAAATGAGAAACAAGGGAATTTGTTGGAAAGTCAGGCTTTTGAGATTGTAGGTGTTTTTTGTTATAATGAAAGTTATGAAATCTTATAATACCTTGAATGATTATTATCGAAAACTTTTTGGAGAAAAGACTTTCAAAGTTCCTATTGATGCGGGATTTGACTGTCCAAATCGGGATGGAACTGTAGCCCATGGTGGTTGTACTTTTTGTACGGTTTCAGGTTCTGGAGATGCCATCGTGGCACCGGATGCCCCTATCCGTGAGCAATTTTATAAGGAAATTGACTTTATGCACCGCAAGTGGCCAGAAGTTAAAAAGTATCTGGTTTATTTTCAAAACTTTACCAACACCCATGAAAAGGTGGAAGTGATTCGGGAGCGTTATGAACAAGCAATCAACGAACCAGGTGTAGTAGGTATCAATATCGGAACACGGCCAGACTGTCTGCCAGACGAAACCATCGAATATTTGGCTGAGTTATCGGAACGTATGCACGTGACAGTTGAATTGGGCTTGCAGACTACTTTTGAAGCAACCTCTGACCTGATTAACCGTGCCCATTCTTATGAATTGTATGTTGAAACAGTAAAACGCTTGAGGAAATATCCCAAGATTGAGATTGTTTCCCATTTGATTAACGGTTTGCCCGGTGAGACTCATGAGATGATGATTGAAAATGTCCGTCGCTGTGTCACGGACAATGATATTCAAGGAATTAAACTGCACTTGCTCCATCTCATGACCAATACGCGTATGCAGCGAGATTACCACGAAGGACGTTTGCAACTGATGAGTCAGGACGAATATGTCAAGGTCATTTGTGACCAATTGGAAATCATTCCCAAGCATATCGTCATCCACCGAATCACGGGAGATGCGCCTAGAGATATGTTGATTGGTCCCATGTGGAGCCTCAATAAATGGGAAGTGCTAAATGCTATTGAAACTGAAATGAGACGACGGGGCAGTGTTCAAGGATGCAAGGCTGTAAAACAGGAGTTTAAAAATGAAAAGACCACTTGAGATGGCACATGAATTTTTGGCTGAAGTCGTGACAAAAGAAGATATTGTTGTGGATGCGACCATGGGTAATGGTCACGACACGCTTTTTTTAGCCAAACTAGCAAAGCAAGTCTATGCCTTTGATATACAGAAACAAGCTTTGGATAAAACCCAAGACCGTTTAAATGAGGCAGGTTTAGAGAATGTCCAGTTGATTTTGCAAGGGCATGAGACGCTCGATCAGTTTGTGACAGAAGCTAAGGCAGGAATTTTTAATCTGGGTTACCTGCCATCTGCTGATAAGTCTGTTATTACCCGACCTCAGACTACCATTGAGGCACTTGAAAAGCTTTGTCATTTGCTTGTCAAGGGTGGACGGATTGCCATTATGATTTATTATGGTCATGAGGGAGGAGATATTGAAAAGGATGCTGTTTTGGACTTTGTGAGTCAGTTGAACCAACAAGAGTACACAGTTGTGATTTATCGAATCCTCAACCAAGTTAACAACCCCCCGTTTGTAGTTATGATTGAAAAATTAGAAAGATACAGGCATGGATAAACAATACCTACGTGAGAAATTAGAGGCTATGCGCCAAAATTTTGTTGAGTCAACGCAACATGAGCGAGCAGTTGGAGTGCTCGACAAAGAGCATATGAGTAAGAAAATGCTCAAAATCAAGAAAAAGTTAGTGGCTCTTGAAATGGAACGGTGCCAGAAAAAAATTGAGCACAAAGACTGTTCCAAGATTGATCAAAAAATCCAAGAACAGAAGGAGATATTTGAATCTTGCTGTAAAAAAGACTAAGGAGGAATTGCGTGGAATTACTCATTTACCTGATTCTATTTTTATTTGTCTTAATTGTTTCCAGTACGACTAATAAACTCTTGCCTTTTTTGCCTCTTCCCCTAGTACAAATCCTTTTGGGAATTGTGATTGGTCTCTTTTTGCCAAATACCGACTTTCATCTCAATACCGAGTTATTTTTAGCACTGGTTATCGGGCCCTTGCTTTTCAGAGAATCTGAAGAAGCAGATGTTACGGCTATTTTAAAACACTGGCGCATCATTGTTTACTTAATCTTTCCAGTGATTTTCATCTCGACCCTGAGTTTGGGTGGCTTGGCCCATCTTCTTTGGCTCAGCCTTCCCTTGGCGGCTTGCTTGGCTGTTGGGGCAGCCCTTGGTCCGACTGATTTGGTAGCCTTTGCTTCTCTTTCTGAGCGTTTTAGTTTCCCAAAGCGGGTATCCAATATTCTCAAAGGAGAAGGACTTTTAAATGATGCTTCTGGTTTGGTAGCCTTTCGAGTAGCTCTGGCTGCCTGGACAACAGGTGCTTTTTCTCTTAGCCAGGCTGGGACTTCTTTAGCCCTGTCTATCATAGGTGGTTTTGCGGTCGGCTTTGTGACGGCAATGATCAATCGTTTCCTGCATACATTTTTACTGAGTATGCGAGCGACGGATATAGCGAGTGAACTTTTGCTTGAACTGAGTTTGCCTCTTATGACCTTCTTTATCGCCGAAGAAATCCATGTTTCAGGGATTATCGCAGTTGTAGTTGCAGGGATTTTGAAGGCCAGTCGTTTCAAGAAAATCACACTCCTCGAAGCCCAAGTTGATACCGTTACTGATACTGTTTGGCATACCGTGACCTTTATGCTCAATGGATCTGTCTTTGTCATCTTGGGGATGGAATTGGAAATGATAGCAGAACCTATCCTGACTAATCCCCTTTATAACCCCCTACTCTTACTAGTATCTGTTGTTTTACTGTCATTCTTGCTTTTTGCCATCCGCTTTGTCATGATTGCTGGTTTTTACTTTGTGAGGACGCGTCGACTTAAGAAAAAAATTCATAAGTACATGAAAGATATGCTTCTTTTGACCTTCTCTGGTGTCAAAGGGACAGTATCTATCGCGACCATTCTCCTCATACCAAGTCATTTGGAGCAGGAATATCCTTTATTGCTCTTCCTTGTAGCAGGCGTTACACTGCTGAGCTTTTTAACGGGTTTACTAGTCCTCCCTCATTTATCTGAAGAACAAGAGGAAAGCAAGGATCATTTGATGCATATTGCGATTCTGAATGATGTAGCTGCAGAATTAGAAAAAGAGCTGGACCATCACAAGAACAAACTTCCTCTTTATGCAGCTATTGATAATTATCATGGTCGGATTGAAAATCTCATCCTTAGTCAGGAAAATAAAAGAGTCCAAGAGGACTGGGAGTCTCTCAAGCTTCTTATCTTGAGTATTGAGAGTGACGGTTTGGAGCAAGCCTACGAAGAAAATAGAATCAGCGAGCGTGGCTATCGAGTTTACCAACGTTACCTAAAAAACATGGAGCAGAGTATCAATCGGAATTTCGCTTCTAGAGTGACTTATTACTTCCTAGTTTCTTTACGGATACTGCGCTTTCTACTCCATGAAATGTTTACCTTTGGCAAAACTTTCCGTAGTTGGATGAATGAAGAATCTCGTAAACTACTAGCAGTTGACTATGATCAGATTTCAGAGTTGTATTTGGAAAATACAGAGCTGATTATCGAGAGTTTGGAAAACCTAAAAGGGGTTTACAAGAGTTCTCTGATTAGTTTTATGCAAGAGTCTCGTCTACGCGAGACGGCCATTATCGGAAGTGGTGCCTTTGTTGAGCGGGTTATCAATCGCATCAAGCCAAACAATATCGATGAAATGCTACGAGGTTACTATCTCGAACGTAAGGCAATCTTTGAATACGAAGAAGCTAAACTGATAACAGCCAAGTATGCCAAAAAACTACGACAAAATGTGAATAATTTAGAAAATTATTCTCTGAAAGAGGCTGCAAATACCTTACCTTATGATATGCTAGATTTAATCAGAAGAACTTAGATGATGAAGAAAATGACGGAGGATGGGATATGAAAAAGTGGTGGAAGGAGCTATTGGATAAGCCCTTATTGAAAGCTTTTTTGCATTATTATCAAGCATCTGATAGTGAGTTGACCAGTGTTGCGGTTGCCTACTATTGGTTGGTTTCAATCTTTCCTTTGCTAATGATAATGGTCAATATTTTGCCTTATTTTCAGATTCCGGTCTCAAATTTCTTACTGACAATCAAGGAATTTTTGCCTGATACAGTGTATGATGTGGTCGCTAAGATTGTCCGAGAAGTTCTGACTCAACCATCGACTGGTTTGCTGAGTTTTGCTGTTTTGTCAGCCCTATGGACCTTTTCAAAATCAATGGATTTCCTTCAAAAAGCCTTTAATAAAGCCTATGGGGTGACCAAAAGTCGAGGAATTATCTCCCATCAGTTGATGAGTTTGCTTGTTAGCCTCGGCTTGCAGATTCTTTTTGCCCTAGCCTTGTTTTTGAGTATGTTTGGTCGTATGTTGCTCAACCTCCTCAAAACTTACTGGCAATCAGACAGTCCGCTATTTTCTTACCTGCAAGATTTTACAGGTCCTCTGGTCTATGCCTTGATCTTTGCCATTCTAGTCATGATTTACTATTTCCTTCCAAAAGTAAAAACGCCACGAATCCGCTATGTTTTACCAGGAAGTATCTTTGTTTTGCTAACTCTTATCGGTTTATTGAATATCTTTTCTGTTTATTTTAATAACTATGTTAATCACCTAGTTGACGTTCGATTTTTCAGTTCCATTATCGTGGTAGTCATGATGTTCTGGTTTATTCTTATTGCTAAGATTTTGATTATCGGAGCAGTTATCAATGCCAGTGTTCAGAGTTTGAAAGATCCAAAGTTTAGTATGGAATGATTAGAAAAATCCCTATTAGGTTTCCTAATAGGGATTTTCTTAATAGATAAACATGGCATCACCGAAACTGAAGAAACGGTAGCGTTCTTGAATAGCGTGCTGGTATGCATCTAGGACTAATTCACGGCCTGCAAAGGCAGAAACCAACATGACGAGAGTTGATTTTGGCAGATGGAAGTTGGTTGAAAAGGCGTCCACAACCTTCCATTCGTAACCAGGTTTGATAAAGATATTGGTCCAGCCAGAATCAGCCTGGATTTGCCCGTCAAACTTGGAACCAATAGTCTCTAACGTGCGGATAGAGGTGGTTCCGACAGCGATGACGCGTCCACCATTTTCCTTAACAGAGCGAAGAGTGGCTGCTGCTTCCTCAGAAAGTTGGTAGAATTCGGAGTGCATTTCGTGTTCGTCCAGATTGTCCACAGAAACAGGTCTAAAAGTTCCTAAACCAACGTGGAGAGTCAAATAAACCAAATGGACACCCTTGGCTTGGATTTCTGCTAGCAGTTCTTTGGTGAAGTGGAGGCCAGCAGTCGGTGCTGCAGCAGAGCCACTTTCCTTAGCGTAGACGGTTTGATAACGTTCACGGTCATCCAGTTTTTCATGGATGTAGGGTGGTAGTGGCATTTCACCTAGACTTTCCAAGACTTCTAGGAAGATTCCTTGGTATTCGAAGCGGACAATGCGGCCTCCGTGGGTCAATTCTTCCGTAACGACAGCGCTGAGGCGACCATCGCCAAAGTTGACACGAGTGCCAACCTTGAGGCGTTTGGCAGGTTTAGCCAGAACTTCCCACTCATCACCATTAGTATTTTTGAGTAGGAGAAGTTCCACATGGCCTCCCGTCTTTTCTTTTTGGCCATAGAGGCGGGCAGGAAGAACGCGGGTATCATTCATAACGAGTGCATCTCCAGG
Organism: Streptococcus sp. SO2; assembly: GCF_030440025.1. Next base: position 306,230 of record NZ_JAQFJH010000001.1, on the reverse strand, counting down.
TTCCAGCATATCAATAATGGAGTGGAAGTGTTTATCCTGCATTTCTCCCGTTTCCCGGTTTACGATGAGAAGCTTGGAGGCATCTCGTTTTTCAAGTGGCGTTTGGGCAATCAATTCCTCAGGCAAGTGGAAATCAAAATCAGCTGTATTCATTTTTTTCATCATTCTTTCTAAGTTCTAATCTTATCCATTATAACACGTTTCAAGTTTGGGCGCTCTTTTTTTAGAAATTAAATCGTTTTCACTTGACAAAAATTGGTCTATACCATATAATAAATATAGATTAAAACGGAGGATGAAAAGATGAAAGTTATAAAAGTTGAAAATCAAGTCGAAGGTGGAAAAGTAGCTTTTGAGATTTTGAAGGAAAAATTGGCCAATGGCGCTCAAACATTAGGACTTGCGACAGGGAGCAGTCCACTTGAGTTTTACAAGGAAATCGTTGAGAGTGACCTTGATTTTTCAAATCTAACCAGTGTAAACCTTGATGAGTATGTGGGACTTGACGGAGACAATCCTCAGTCTTACCGTCATTTTATGCAAGAACATTTATTCAACCAAAAACCATTTAAAGAAAGCTTCTTGCCTCGTGGGATTAAGGACAATGCTGAAGAAGAAGTTGAACGCTACAATCAAATTTTGGCTGACCATCCTGTTGATTTACAAATCTTGGGAATTGGTCGCAATGGACATATCGGCTTTAATGAGCCTGGTACTCCATTTGACAGTCAAACGCATCTAGTAGAACTTGACCAGTCTACTATCGAAGCCAATGCTCGCTTCTTTGAGAAGATTGAAGACGTCCCAACCCAAGCCATCTCAATGGGGATTAAAAACATCTTGGATGCTAAGTCAATTATTCTCTTTGCATACGGTGAGTCGAAAGCAGAAGCTATTGCTGGAACAGTATCAGGCCCAGTGACTGAGAATCTCCCAGCAAGTAGCCTACAAAACCACCCTGACGTGACGATTATCGCAGATGCAGAAGCACTAAGCTTACTTGAAAAATAAATTCAGAATCACTTGCTCATTGGAGTGAGTGTTTTTAGACATATAAAACTGCAACATGACGTTAGGAGGATAACATGAATAAAGAAGAATTTCTAAAAGTAAAAGAAGCATATAAGAGCGCTAGAACGGAAGAGAGAAAAAAAATAATAAAATTCATTACAAAGAAGAAAGATAAGGAAGGGAATTCTCTTTTTACTAAGTCAAAAGATAAACCATATAACACAAGAAATCAATATTCAGGAGGTATGGGGAATAAAAAGTACACCTCGGGTAGTAGATTATCTAGACCATATGATTTATCAAATCATATGTGGATTGATTTGTCTTATAAAGGAAATGATATATTAATCTCTTTACAGTCTTTTGATATTGATCCAAATAAAAATAAAAATAAAACTAATAATCTTCATGTCTTATATGATCGGATAGGTATTATGTTTGAAAAAGACGGCAACATTTTGTTGCCAGATAATAAATCTGAGGTCAGTGATGCCTTTCTTAAAATGGAAACAACAAACTGGGAACTACCTTTATCTGAAGCAGAGATGGAGGAGATGGTGGACTATATTATTAGTCATTATGAAAAATAAAAAACTTAGTTTTCTCTTGACATTTATTCATTTTGCGTGTAAAATAGAATAGATCTTGAACTTGAAGGGAGTGAAAAAAATGTCTAAAACAGTAGTACGTAAGAATGAATCTCTTGACGATGCACTTCGTCGTTTTAAACGTGCGGTTACTAAAGCTGGTACTCTTCAAGAAACACGCAAACGTGAATTCTATGAAAAACCTTCTGTAAAACGTAAACGTAAATCAGAAGCAGCTCGTAAACGTAAAAAATTCTAATTTGAAATGAAAGGCTAGAGAAATCTAGTCTTTTTATTTTTAAATAAATACTGTAAATCCTGCAAAAAAAGGAAACTTCCACCTACAATCTGATATAATAGTAGGGAGAACTCGATTGAAGGAGGAAATTATGTCGGTTTTAGTAAGAGATGTCATTGAAAAACTCAGACTAGATATTGTCTATGGTGAAGGCGAATTACTTGAAAAAGAAATCAATACTGCAGACATTATGAGACCTGGTCTTGAAATGACGGGCTATTTTGATTACTATACACCAGAACGGATTCAGCTTTTAGGGATGAAGGAGTGGTCCTATTTAGTTGCCATGCCTGCCCAGAACCGTTATCAAGTTTTGAAGAAAATGTTTCTACCTGAAACACCTGCGGTTATCGTGGCTCGTGGTCTGGTAGTGCCAGAGGAAATGTTGAGGGCTGCTAGAGAATGCAAGATTGCGATTTTAACCAGTCGAACAGCAACCAGTCGTTTATCTGGAGAACTTTCTAGCTACCTTGATTCCCGTTTGGCTAAACGTACCAGTGTGCATGGTGTCTTGATGGATATCTATGGCATGGGTGTCTTGATCCAAGGGGATAGTGGTATCGGTAAGAGCGAGACAGGTCTTGAGCTTGTGAAGCGTGGACACCGTCTAGTAGCAGACGATCGTGTAGATATTTATTCTAAGGATGAGATGACTCTTTGGGGCGAACCTGCTGAAATCTTGAAGCATTTACTTGAGATTCGTGGCGTTGGGATTATCGATATCATGAGTCTCTATGGTGCAAGTGCTGTAAAAGATTCTTCACAAGTTCAGTTAGCGGTTTATCTAGAAAATTACGATACGCATAAGACCTTTGACCGTCTAGGAAACAATGCTGAAGAACTAGAAGTTTCTGGTGTAACGATTCCACGTATCCGCATTCCAGTAAAAACAGGACGAAATATCTCCGTTGTTATTGAGGCGGCTGCCATGAACTACCGTGCCAAAGAAATGGGCTTTGATGCGACACGTTTATTTGAAGAACGCTTGACAAATCTAATCGCTCAAAATGAGGTGAAACATGATTAATCCAGTCGCATTTGAAATTGGTCCCTTTGCTATTCGTTGGTATGCTTTGTGTATTGTAGCTGGTTTGGTTCTGGCAGTCTATCTTGCTATGAAAGAAGCTCCTAAAAAGAAAATTCTGTCAGATGATATTTTAGATTTTATCCTGATTGCTTTTCCGGTAGCTATTTTAGGTGCTAGACTATACTACGTACTCTTTCGCTTAGATTATTATCTGCAAAATCCAGGTGAAATCATCGCCATCTGGAATGGTGGTTTGGCCATTTACGGAGGTTTGATAGCGGGCGCTATTGTTCTTTATATCTTTGCAGATAGAAAGCTGATTAATACTTGGGATTTCTTAGATATTGCAGCACCGAGCGTCATGGTTGCCCAGAGTTTAGGGCGTTGGGGAAACTTCTTTAACCAAGAAGCCTACGGTGCAGCAGTAGATAGTTTGGATTATTTGCCAGGCTTTATCCGTGACCAGATGTACATTGAGGGGAGCTATCGTCAACCAACCTTCTTATATGAGTCGGTTTGGAATCTGATCGGTTTTGCTTTGATCTTGATTTTTAGACGAAAATTAAAGGGAATCAGACGTGGTCATATCACTGCTTTCTACTTGATTTGGTATGGCTTTGGACGTATGATCATCGAAGGTATGCGGACAGACAGCCTCATGTTCTTTGGCCTGCGAGTTTCCCAATGGTTATCAGTTGTCCTTATCGGACTCGGTATTTTTATCATACTTTATCAAAATCGAAAGAAAGCCCCTTTCTATCATAATGAGGAGGAAAAATAAATGTTAGAAGTTGCATATATTCTTGTTGCGATTGCTTTGATTGTCTGTTTAGTCTATTTGACAATTACGATTCAAAAAGCAGGTCGTATGATTGATGAGACAGAGAAAACCATCAAAACGTTGAGCTCAGATGTGAACGTTACCTTGCATCAGACCAATGAATTGTTGGCTAAGGTCAATGTGTTAGCAGACGATATCAATATCAAAGTTGCGACGATCGACCCACTCTTTACGGCGGTGGCGGACTTATCTGAGTCAGTATCTGACCTCAATAGTCAAGCGCGTGTCTTGAGCAAGAAAGCTTCATCAGCTGGTTCAAAGACCATTAAAACAGGTGCAGGCTTGTCCGCTCTTCGTGTCGCAAGTAAATTTTTCAAAAAATAAAAAAGGAGAAATCTTATGGGAAAACTATCCTCTATCCTTTTAGGAACTGTTTCAGGTGTAGCTCTTGCTTTGTTTTTGACGAGTGACAAGGGTAAGCAAGTTTGTAGTCAAGCTCAGGATTTTCTAGATGATTTGAGAGAAGATCCAGAATATGCTAGAGAGCAAGTCTGTGAGAAATTGACAGAAGTGAAGGAACAGGCAACGGATTTTGTGCTGAAAACAAAGGAACAAGTAGAATCTGGTGAAATCACTTTTGATAGTGTCCTTGACCAAGCTAAAAGCTGTGCTCGACAAGCGACAGAAGCGTCAAAGGAAACCTTTAACAATCTCAAGGAGCAGTGGCAAGAACAGTCAACAACTCCAGACGTTGCTGAAGACCAAGAAGAAATCATCATCGATATTACTGAAGTATAATGTATCACCATCTCTGATTTTTGGAGATGGTGATTTTTATCTGCAAGCCTGTCTTTGTGGTATAATAAATACTATGCAGAAAAAACCAACGTCCGCCTATGTGCATATTCCCTTTTGCACACAGATTTGTTATTATTGTGACTTTTCAAAAGTATTTATCAAGAATCAACCAGTAGATAGTTACCTGGAGCATCTGCTAGAGGAGTTTCGTTCTTATGATATCCAAAAGTTACGAACTCTCTACATTGGAGGTGGGACGCCAACGGCTTTGTCAGCTCCGCAATTAGAAGTGCTCTTAAATGGCTTGACTAAAGACTTAGACTTGTCAGTCTTGGAAGAGTTGACCATTGAGGCTAATCCAGGCGATTTGGACGCGGATAAGATTGCGGTTTTGAAACAGTCGCCAGTCAATCGTGTTTCCTTAGGTGTGCAGACTTTTGATGACAAAATGCTGAAAAAGATTGGGCGCAGTCATTTGGAGAAGGATATTTATGAAAATATCGACCGTCTTAAATTGGCTGGTTTTGACAATATCTCCATCGACTTGATTTATGCCCTACCCGGTCAAACTATGGCTCAGGTCAAGGACAATGTAGCTAAGGCCATTTCGCTTGACATTCCTCATATGAGTCTTTATAGCTTGATTTTGGAGAATCATACGGTCTTTATGAACCGCATGAGACGAGGGAAACTGCCCCTACCTAAGGAAGAGTTAGAAGCGGAGATGTTTGAGTACATTATTGCAGAGCTTGAGCGAGCTGGTTTTGAGCATTATGAGATTTCCAATTTCTCTAAGCCTGGCTTTGAAAGTCGCCACAATCTCATGTACTGGGATAATGCCGAGTATTATGGCATCGGTGCGGGCGCTTCGGGTTATGTGAACGGGGTGCGTTATAAAAACCACGGTCCTATCCGCCACTATCTCAATGCAGTAGAGGCAGGAAATGCTCGGATTACAGAAGAACACCTGAGTCAAAGGGAGCAGATGGAAGAAGAAATGTTTCTGGGACTCCGGAAAAAATCCGGGGTTTCCATGGCGCGATTTGAGGAAAAATTCGAACGGTCCTTTGATGAACTATATGGAAAAATCATCAGAGACTTGGTTCAACAAGGACTCATGCAGATCGATGGTGATCGTGTCCGAATGACAAAGAGAGGTCTCTTTTTAGGAGACACTGTAGCAGAACGATTTATTTTGGAGTAGAACAATGGGCTTAACTTATCAAATGAAAATGAAAATTCCTTTTGATATGGCGGACATGAACGGTCATATCAAACTTCCAGATGTGATTTTGCTGTCCCTGCAAGTATCAGGTATGCAGTCGATTGAGCTAGGAGTCAGTGACAAGGACGTATTGGAGCGTTACAATCTGGTCTGGATTATCACGGATTATGAAATTGAAGTGGTTCGCTTGCCTCGCTTTGCTGAAGAGATTACGATTGAAACAGAAGCATTGACTTACAATCGTCTTTTTTGCTACCGCCGTTTCACTATCTATGATGAAGCAGGTCAAGAAATCATTCGCATGGTAGCAACCTTTGTTCTCATGGACAGAGATAGTCGGAAAGTCCATGCTGTAGAACCGGAGATTGTTGCGCCTTACCAGTCTGAGTTTGATAAAAAACTCATCCGTGGTCCAAAGTATGTAAATCTAGAAGATCCAATCAGTAAAGACTACCATGTTCGTTTTTACGATTTGGATATGAATGGTCATGTCAATAATAGTA